>CAYZKF010000037.1:0-11653 GCA_964479135.1 uncultured Acidimicrobiaceae bacterium | reverse complement strand
GGGGCATGGCCACCGGGCCGTGGGGGGTGGTGGCAACCCTGGCCCGCAAGGAGCTTCGCTTCTACATAAGGGATCCACGGCAGCGGCTGGTGTGGACCGGAACCGTGATCTTTGTCGGTCTGGCGGTGGCGGGAACCGTGATGGGCGCCACCGGGATCTTCGACCTGCGGGAGACCGACTGGGCTCCCCTTGCCGGCCCGATCCTGGTTCTCTTCGTCGGGCTCCCTATCGCCCTCAACCTGTTCGGCTGGGAACGCAACGCCGCCAGCTACCTGTTCGTCCTCCCGGTCAAGCCCCGTCAGCTCCTTATGGGAAAAAACGCCGCGGTTGCCGTCGCCCTCCTCATCGAGACCATGATCCTCGTCCTCGGGCTCTCGGTGTTCACCGGTCAATGGCGGTGGACATGGCTGGCCATCCCCCTGATGGTCTCGGCGGTGGGATCACAGTTGGCGGTGGGAAACATGGTGTCGGTGCTCACCCCGCTCCGCCTGCCCCGGGAGGGGACCGACGTCTTCGCCCAGTCGACCGAGCAGGGATGCCTCGCCATCGTCGCCCAGACCGTCTCCTTCTTTGCCATCGGCCTGCTCCTGGTGCTCCCGGCGTCGGTGGTGGCCCTGACCGTGGCTTTCGGTCAGGCGATTCCACCCTGGATCACCACGTTGGTCACGGTGGGCTGGGGAGTCGTTGTCTATCTGATCTCACTGGCGATCTCGTCGCGACTCCTCCGACGCCGCCTCCCCGAGGTCATGGCCTGGGTTCAGATCACTTGAGCATTCGAGGGGTCGGGAATTCGTCCGCGTACCCCTTGAATGTTCGATTCACGCCTCGTTGCCAGAAACGCCGACCTCAACCGGGTGTCCGTTGCCGTTGCCGTTGAGGATGAACTCCGGATAGGCGTCGTTGCCATGTTCGGACTGGTCGAGCCCGAGCATCTCCTCGGCGGCGGTCACCCGCATCCCGATGAGAACGTCGATCACCTTGAACACGATGTAGGAGGTGACGAAGGCCCAGACGATGATGGCCCCGGCCCCGATGAGCTGAGGAACCAGGGTGGCGTCGGTGGAGAACAACGCCACCGCCACCAGACCCCACAGCCCGGCGGTCCCATGAACCGAGATGGCGCCAACCGGGTCGTCGATCCGGCGGCCTTCGAAGAATCGGACCGAGCCCACCATGATCACCCCTCCGATGAGTCCGGTGAGGATCGCCAGCCCGAACGAGATCGAAGCGGCTCCGGCGGTGATCGCCACCAGGCCGGCGAGGACTCCATTGATGGTCAACCCGACATCGGGCTTCCCAGAGGAGAACCACACGGTGAACATCGCCCCGATCGCACCGGCCGCGGCGGCCAGGGTGGTGGTCACCAGCGGGGTGGCGATGTCCACGCCCACCGCGGCCAACGTCGAACCCCCGTTGAACCCGTACCAACCGAACCAGAGGATGAACACGCCGAGGGCACCCAGGGTGAGCGAGTGGCCCGGGATACCCTTGGGCTCCGCACCCTCCCCGAACCGGCCGAGACGGGGACCGACGATGAGCACCCCGGCGAGGGCTGCCACTCCCCCGAGCATGTGGACCACTCCCGACCCGGCGAAGTCGAAGAACCCCAGCTCATCGAGCCAGCCTCCACCCCACACCCAGTGGGTGACGATCGGGTAGATGACACCGGCGACGAAGGGAACATAAGCCAGATAGGCGTTGAACTTGACCCTTCCCGCCAAGGCTCCGGAGATGATGGTGGCCGCGGTGGCGGCGAATACCACCTGGAAGAACCATTCCGAGGCACGACTTGGGTCGTTGAAGAAGAAGACATCGCCGTAGGCGAGCAAACCTCCTAGCGAGGTGCCGCCGTAGGCGAGGGCGAACCCGATCGCCCAGTAGACGACGGCCCCGACCGAGAAGTCCATGAAATTCTTCATGATGATGTTCCCGGCGTGTTTGGCCTGGGTGAACCCGGCCTCGACCAGGGCAAAACCGGCCTGCATGAACATGACCAGCATGGCCGCGATCACGACCCAGACCTCGTCTATGGCAAAAGTCATCTCGTCCATCGTCTCTCCTAGCTCTCAGGAAGGGCGGGAAGGTACGACTGTGCGATTTCCGAATCGTGGCTCCGGTGTTACCGGTTGGTTTCGGCGTGTTGAGAGTGTGTTTCCCAGGTGGTGCCGGTTAGGTTGCCCGGATGCGCCTGGGAATAGATCTCGACGGAGTGGTAGCCAACTTCACCGGGGGGTGGATGAGGTTCTACAACCACCAGTTCGGGACCAGCCTGGTATTCGAAGACTCCAAGCGGTGGGAGGACCTGGTCGAGCTGACCCACTTCGACGACATCGGCCAGTTCTGGGCTTGGTCCTCCGACCTCGACGGACGCTCCCTCTTCTGGCATCTCGAGCCTTTCCCCGGTGCGATCGAGGCCCTCAAGGATCTGGCCTCCGAAGGCCACACACTGGTGATCCTCACCCAGAAGCCCGACTTCGCCGTGGACGACACCCATGAGTGGCTGGAGCGGCATGAGGTTCCGGCATCGGAGATCCACATCATCGACGAGAAATGGGCAGTCGATTGTCATGTCTATCTCGACGACGGGCCCCACATGCTTCCCGGTCTGGTCGCCCATCGTCCCCACCGGACGGTCTGTCGCTACGTGCGGGCATGGAACCAACCGGTGAAGGGCGCCATCGACGTTCACGACTTCGACGAGTTTCGCGATGTCGTCGATCGGCTGCCCGATGATCTCTCCTAGTCGCTACTCTCGCCATCGACCCAGCTGACATCGTCGGGTGCCCGGGGCACGCCCGACACAGGATTCGGTCGGGTCTGGATCGTTTATCAAGGAGAAAAAAATGAAGAGACCAGCATTGGCCATGATGGCCGTGCTCGCCTTGGTGGCTGCTGCTTGCGGCGGCAACGGGGCTGAGACCACGACCACCACGCCGTCGGCTGCCACCACAACGACAGGTGCGGCAGCGACCACCACCACCGCAGAAGACCCACGGGCCGACTGGCCCGACAGCCTGCTCTTCGGGTTCGTGCCATCCCGTGAGGCCGAGGAGCTGCAGGACAATGTCGACATTCTCGCCCAGATCCTCGAAGATGCCCTCGACCTCGAAGTGGATGGGTTCGTAAGCACCGACTACACCGCCCTGGCCACCGCCATGGGCAACGGGCAGGTGCAGATCGGGGCCCTGGCCCCGGCCAACTACGTGCTGGCCAGTCGAAACTTCGACAACATCGAGTTGCTGGCCCAGTCGGTCAGGTTCGGCTCGTCCACCTACCACGCCCAATACTTCACCAACGACCCCAGCATTTGTGGGGCCGACCCGGTGGAGGGGGCTTTCGAGTATGACGACGCCGGCAATGTGATCGCGGTCGGGCCCACCGAGACCCCGGCGCTCCAGGTGGGCTGGAACGCTGACGGCACCCGCGACGACAGCGTGTCTGCCGGTTTGGCCTGCCCGGAGCCAGTCGACATCAGCGTTATCGCAGGTGGCAACATGGCCTTCGGGACCGAGACCTCGACGTCCGGCTTCATATTCCCGGTGCTCGAACTGATCGGCGCCGGACTGACCCAGGACGTCGACTACGAGTCGTTCTACTCCGGCAGTCACGACAACTCGGTCCTGGCGGTGTACAACGGGGAGGCCGATTTCGGGGTGTCGTTCGACGACGCTCGGCGCAACGTCAGGACCGAATACCCCGATGTGGGCGAGACGGTGATCGTGTTCAACATCACGGCGCCAATCGCCAACGACGTCATCGCCGTCGATGCCAACCTTCCGGAGAGCCTGAAGAACGCCATCTTCCAGGCGTTGGCCGAATACATCGCCACCGAGGAGGGTCGAGAGGTCATGGACGCCATCTACAGCTGGACCGACCTCACCCGGGCCGACGACATGACGCGTGCCTCGTTCGCCCTGATCGAGCGGGCCATCGACGAGCTCGGCTTCGGCCAGTAGAGCCAAGTCGGACGACTGACAGTGAGTGGAGCCGGCCCGGGGCCGGCTCCACTTCTCCCGCTAGGCTCCGGGCCGACCAGGAGGGCGGAAGCACGTCATGATCGAGTTCACAAACGTCGACGTCACCTACCCGGGCGGCCTCAAGGCCCTCAAAGACGTCAGCGTCACCATCAACGATGGCGAATTGGTGGTCATCGTCGGCATGTCCGGCGCCGGAAAGTCCACTTTTCTCCGGGCAATCAACGGATTTGTCCCCATCACCGCCGGATCGGTGAAGGTTGACGGAGTCGAGGTGAGAGGGGCCAAGAGCCGGACCCTCCGCCACCTCCGGTCGGAGATCGGGATGATCTACCAAACCTTCAACCTGGTCAACAGGACTTCTGTGATCAACAACGTCCTCATGGGACGGCTATCCGAGGTGGGCTTCACCAAGGCCATGCTGGGTATGTGGCCAGCCGCAGACAAGGAGATCGCCCTCCAGGCCCTGGAACGGGTGGAGATCGTGGAGAAGGCCTACGAGCGAGCCAGCAATCTGTCTGGGGGCCAACAACAGCGGGTGGGGATAGCCCGAGCCCTGGCCCAGGAGCCCAAGGTGCTCCTCGCCGACGAGCCGGTGGCGTCGCTTGATCCGGTGACCTCGCACACGGTGATGCGTGACCTGCGTCGGATCAACCGCGACCTTGGTATCACTACCATCATCAACCTCCACTTCCTTGACCTGGCCCGGACCTACGGGAAGCGCTTGGTTGGCTTGAGAGCCGGAGAACTGGTCTATGACGGAGACATCGCCGACGTCGAAGAGGAGACCTTCCGGGGCATCTACGGCCGGTCGGTGACGCCCGACGACCTCCTGGAGGGTGCCGACTTGTGACCGCGGTCGCCGCCGACACGGTGGCCCGACCAACCGCCCCGCGGCGGACGATAACCATGGCGCTCCCCCTGGTGGTCGCGGTATTCGCCATGGTGGGTGGAGCCGTCACCGCCGAGATCGGCACCGGCGTCCCGTGGGGCGTAATCAGCGCCCTCGGGTTGCTCCTGGCGCTGAGGCTGGGCAAGGTCGCCGTCGACCTCATCGACCGGATGATCCTCTCGGCCGGGGTAGTCGGGTCGACAGTCCTCGTCGTGCTGGTCCTGCCCGAAGCCCCGCCGACACTCGACGTCGTCACCTGTTTGGACTTCGCCGGGGCGTGGGCGCCGGCCGGCATCGGTTTCGCACTGGTCGTCTTCCGACGCGGTGGTAGCCCAACTCAGGTCTTCAACACCGCCCTGGCCACCCTGATCGCCGCGGGCTTCGCCCTCCCCGCAGCCCAGGCCTTCGGAGTTCTCCAGCCCCTCGACACCCTCCGACGCGGCCTCGAGTCCGACTTCGGCAGAGCCGACTACATGACGATCGCCCTGGTTGTCGGCGCCATCGGCATCGCAGCTTTCCTGGCCGCTCTCACCAGGCTCCCAAACCTGGCCACGATGACCACCATCGTGGTTTTCACCTTCTTCGCCGCGGCCACCGTCGGCTTCAGCATCGGGGCGCTCATCGAGGGCATCGCCAAGATCGTCAACGTCCCCAATGTCTGGCCGCCCGACTTCGCCTGGGCCATCGGCGACGGTACCTGGTGGTGGCTTCCCACCTGGGAGTTCGGGGCCCCGCTTCGGGCCAATCCCCTGGTGGAGACGCTTCGCATGGGGACCACCGCCACCGTGCTCGGCTGTGTCGTCGCCCTCCCCCTCGCCTTTTTCGCCTCAACTCTGACCACCATCAACCGCCCGGTTTACCTGGTCTCCAAGGGGTTCATGAACGTCACCAGGACCGTCCCCGATTTGTTCTGGGCGGTAATCCTGGTCGAATCGGTGGGATTCGGCCCGTTCGCCGGGGCAATCGCCCTCACCATCTTCGCCATGGCGATCATGTCCAAGCTGCTCTCTGAGACCATCGACGGCGCCGAGCCGGGACCCCTGGAGGCGGCGAAGGCCACCGGCTCCAGGCACTCGCCGGCGGTGCGCAGCTCGGTATTGCCCCAGGTGATGCCCAACTACGTGGCCTACGCCCTATACATCTTCGAGCTGACAATCCGGGCATCGTTCGTCGTCGGTTTCGTCGGCGCCGGCGGGATCGGCCGGGTGTTGGAGACCCAGCGGGGCTTCTACCGGTACGACCGGATCTTCGCCATCATCATCGTGATCATCGTGGTGGTGTCAGTTCTCGAGCAGATCAGCGTCTACTTGAGGAGACGCCTGGTATGACGACCCACACCGGGGCCGCCCCGCCCCCCGGATTGACCCGTCCCGAGGAACCGGTGGGGCCCAAGCTGTTCCGATGGGTCATCACCGCGGTCATCCTCATCCCGCTGATCTGGTCAGCTCTTGGCCTCGGGGCGTCATGGGAAAAAGTTCTCTCCGCCCCGGGAGACATCTGGAGCATCCTCCTGAGACTGGTCCCACCGGATCTGAGCCCTGAAACCGTTCAGCGGGCGATGCCCAAGGTCATGGAGAGCCTCTTCATCGCCTGGGTCGGCACCATGATCGCCGCGGTCATCTCACTCCCCCTCTCGGTGCTGGCGGCGCGAAACGTCTCGACCAAGGGCCTTAGCGTGGTCATACGACAGTTCTTCATCCTGGTTCGTTCCGTGCCGGAGCTCATCCTGGCCATGGTCCTGATCGCGGTGACCGGGGTGGGAGCCTGGACCGGCACCCTGGCTATCGGGCTTCACTCGGTTGGAACCCTGGGAAAGCTCTCATCGGAGGTGGTCGAGGGGATCAACCAGGGCCCGGTCGAGGCTATCGCCGGGGCCGGTGGCGGGAAGCTCGCCCAGATCCGCTTCGGGGTCCTCCCCCAGGTGATGCCGACGATCATGGCGTACTGGCTGTACCGCTTCGAGATCAATATCCGGGCCTCGGCGGTCCTCGGAGCCGTCGGCGCCGGGGGCATCGGCGGCGAACTGATCGCCCAGATGCAGTTCCGCAACTTCGCCAGGGTGGGAACGGTCCTCTTCCTGACTATCGCCGTTGTTCTGGTGATCGACTCCATCTCGGCCCGCCTGCGTCGACGGATAATCACCGGACGCCGCGAGCCAGGGCCGGTGGCGGTGTTCCAGCAAGGAGGCGCACTCAAGCGGATCGGTATGCTCCTCATGGCGGCCACCATCGGTTTCATCGCCGTCTTCATCCTGCTCCAGCTCCAGGCTCCGGTCGTCTAGCAGATCCCATGGCTGCAATGCTCCGCAGGGCACGGGAGGAGCGGGAGCATTTGGAGCACGAGCTTCTCGCCCCACTGGCCACCAAAGCCGATCAATCTGAGGGTAGGGAACAGTCCGAGGAGCCGGACGAGTTCCGCACCGCCTTCGAACGCGACCGCGACCGGGTCATCCACAGCAAGGCGTTCCGACGTCTCAAACACAAGACCCAGGTGTTCCTCAACCCCGACGGCGATCACTTCGTCACCCGGATGACCCACACCATCCACGTCAACCAGGTGGGACGGGCCATGGCCCGAGCCCTCGGGCTCAATGAGGACCTGACCGAGGCTATCTGCCTGGCCCACGACGTCGGGCACTCGCCATTCGGCCATACCGGCGAGGATGCCCTGACCCCGTTGGTCGAAGGTGAGTGGCTCCACTCGGCGCACGGAGTGCGGACGTTGTCCCTGCTCGAGCCCCTCAACCTGAGCTCGGAGGTCCTCGACGGGGTCCGGGCTCACTCGTGGAAAGTCGACCCGCCTCCGACCACACCAGAAGGATGGCTGTGCCGGTTCGCCGACCGGATCGCCTATCTGACCCACGACGTCTCCGACGCCCTCAGGGCCGGGGTCATCGAATACCACGACCTCCCGGTTGCCGCCCTGACAAGGTTTGGCGCAACCGCGCGGGAGTGGATCGGGTCAATGGTCAACTCGGTGATCGAGACCTCCCACGAGACCGGAGTGGTCTCGATGCGTGAGGATGAGCTCGAAGTCATGGGTGAGCTTCGAGACTTCATGTTCGAGAAGGTCTATCTCCGGCCCGAGTCGGAGATCCAGAAGGAGAAGGCGATCCTGGTCATCCAGGATCTGGTCCGCTATTACCAGGAGCATCCCGACCAGGTCCCCGACTCGTACACGGTGCCCGGCGCCGATCCACTGACCAGGGCCATCGACTACGTAGCCGGCATGACCGACCGGTTCGCCCTCAAGATCCACGACCGCCTCTACCGCCCCACCCTTCTGGATTGACCCCCCAAGGTCGCTGACCCTCCCTTCGCAGGGGACCGACGGCCCGAAAGATCGCCGATAGGGGACCGTTCTGGTGTCCCCCCGTTCACGGGGGAACCGACGACCGCCAGGCCGGCGAGGGGGGGACCCGCGGTCGCTGTCGAGACCGTTCCCCCTTCGCCCTCGCCCTCGCTTCGCTCCGGGCGGTCCCATCCCGATCCGCAGGGGGATCAAAGGTCCGGCGTTCGCCCTAACCTGGTCGGTCGCGTGCTTTCCCTCCATGATCTCCACAAGGCATACGGCGACGTCCTCGCCTTGGACGGATGCACCCTTGCCGTCGAACGGGGAAAGATGCTCGGCTTCCTCGGGCCCAACGGTGCGGGCAAGACCACTGCCATGCGGACAGTGTTCGGACTGGTCAGACCCGACTCGGGGACGGTGACCTGGGACGGGGAGGCGATCGACGTGACCCGGTCCGGCCGTTTCGGGTACATGCCCGAGCAAAGAGGTTTGTACCCCAAGATGAAGGCCCACGACCAGCTGGTCTACCTGGGCCGTCTCCACGGGATGGACAAGGAAGAGGCGGCAAAGAGAACCGACTACTGGCTTGACCGGTTCGGTCTGACCGATCGGGCCAAAGACCCGTTGGAGACCCTGTCGCACGGAAACCAGCAGCGAGTTCAGCTGGCCGCCGCCCTGGTCCACGATCCCGAGCTGTTGCTCCTCGACGAGCCGTTCAGCGGGCTCGATCCGATCGCGGTGGAGACCATGTCACAGATACTCCGCGACCAGGCGGCGGCGGGCAAGGCCGTGGTCTTCAGCTCGCACCAACTCGATCTGGTCGAGGACCTATGCGAAGAGGTGGCGATCATCAACTTCGGTCGGATCGTGGTCGAGGGAAACGTCAAACGTCTCAAAGAAGGTTCGCCGTTTCGGCATCTCGAGGTGGAGATCGACGGCGAGATAGCCAGCCTGATCGAGACACTCGATGAGTATCAGGACCTCCAGTCCAATGGGTCGCATCACCGGATCACCATCGATGCCGATACCGACATCCGGGCCTTCGTGACCAATGCCCAGGAGATAGAGCGCCTCCGCCATCTTTCCTACACGACACCATCCCTTACCGATCTCTTCCGGGAGGCGGTGCGATGAGGGGAGTGTGGCTGGTAGCGATCCGGGAGGTGAAGGAGAGGGGACGATCGCGGACGTTTGTCGTCACTTCGGTGGTGACCCTTCTCCTCGTGGTCGGGCTGATCCTGGTGCCGCCACTTTTCGGTGGTGGGGCCGACGAGTACCAGCTTGGCCTGGTCGGCGCTGGCAACGAATCGATCGTCGACGCCGCCGAACGACTGGCCACAGCATCCGATGAGCCCGGCGAGCCGGCGTCGGTGGTGATAGTGACTGCCGAATTCCCCTCGAGGAGCGAGGCCGAGGCGGCACTGCAGGCCGGTGACATCGAGGCGGTCCTGGTCGATGGGAACGAAATAGTCGTCGAGGCGGTGGGGTGGAGCGGTTCCCCGCTGTTGAGGCTGATGCAACAGGGGGCGGGCGCGGTCGAGTTGGAGCGATTGATCACCGAAGCGGGCGAGACCGCCGCCCAGGTCATCGAGGTGATGACTTCGGACCCCCTGACGACCACCACGCTCAGCGGGGAAGCCCCCGGAGACGATTCGAGGTACATCGTGGCCTACGCCGGCCTGCTGCTCCTCTACATCGCGGTTCTCCTCTACGGCACCTGGATACTCACCGGAGTGACCGAAGAGAAGTCGAATCGGGTAGTCGAAGTGCTCCTCTCCAGTCTCAAGCCTTGGCAACTGCTCGGGGGAAAGATCCTCGGGATCGGCGTACTTGGGGTTTCGCAATTCATGGTCACGGTGCTCACCGCGATGGTGGCCCTCAGGGCATCGGGGACCGACTTTCCCGATCTCGACCCGGTGATAGTCGCCAACCTGGTCCTCTGGTTCGTCCTCGGCTTCCTCATCTTCGCTGTGCTGTTCGGAGCCGCCGGCTCTCGCGCATCTCGGATGGAGGATGCCCAAAACGTGGCCTTCCCCATGTCCATGGTGGCGGTGGTCGGGTTCTTCGTATCGATAGTTGCCCTGGAAAACCCGACAGGGGTGGCCGCCACGGTAGGGACCTTCATCCCGATCACCGCCCCGTTCGTGGTCCCGGTCCGGGTCGCTCTCAACGCCATACCGGTATGGCAGTTCGTCGTCGCCCTGGTGGCGGCGGTCGGCTCCATCGGCCTGCTCATCCGGGTCGCCGGCCGGATCTACGCGGGCAGCCTCCTCCGCTACGGCGGCAAGGTGAAGCTTCGCGAGGCCTGGCGTGGAGCGGTCGAGTAGAGAGTCGCCCGATGACCTTTGAGCATCTCGAGATCGAGTCGGATGCGGCGGTGGGCACCATCTGGCTCAACCGTCCCGAGAAGCTCAACGCCATGTCGGCCGACATGTGGGGGGACCTTCCCCGGGCAGTGGCCACCGTGGAGGCGAATGAGTCGATCCGGGCAATCGTTGTGGCCGGTCGGGGCCCGGCGTTCACCGTCGGCATCGATGTCAACATGCTTGCCGGGCTGGCCCCATCCGAACCATCGCAGGCGTCGAACGCCAGGACCGTCTACGAGTCGGTGCGTCGACTCCAGGAGACCTTCAACTGCCTGGCCGACACCTCAAAGCCGGTGATCGCCGCCGTCCACGGCTATTGCCTCGGGGCCGGGATGAGCCTGGTCTCGGCCTGTGACCTCCGGATCGCAGCCGACGACGCGGTGTTCTCGATCAGGGAGACCAAGATGGGCCTGGTCGCCGATGTCGGGGCCCTGCAACGTCTTCCCGCCATCGTCGGGACCGCCACCACCACCGAGATGGCCCTGACCGGTGACGACTACCCGGCCGCCTGGGCCCTGGAGCGGGGTCTGGTATCCCGGGTCTACGACAACCACGAGCATCTCATCGAAGCTGCCCACGACCTGGCGAGGCGGATCGCGGTCAACTCCCCGCTGGTGGCCACCGGAGTGAAGAGAGTGCTCCGGGCAACTCAGGGCCGGACCGTGGACGAGGGTCTCGAGTTCGTCGCCCGGTGGAACTCCTCGTACCTCCTCTCCAATGACCTGACCGAGGCGATCACCGCCTTTTTCGAGAAGAGGGACCCCGACTTCAAAGGGAATTAGCCGGAGTCGAGCAAAACCGGGACTTCCGGCGCCGACACCGGGACCTTTTACTCTCGTGAATCTTTTCACGAGCCCCGATGCTATGACCATGGCAAGTCGCCATAGAGGAAACCTTGGAGGTTTTGAAATGTCACTCACCATCGAACGGGATCGTGTCGCACAGGAGACAGTCCCACACAAGAAGAGCATGATTCTCCTACTGGCCGGGATCCTGGCGCTGGCCGTCGGGTTCGGGTCGATTGCCGGTGGCGTGTTTGGCGCCTGGTACACCTGGAATCAAGCTGTCGTCCAGGACGTCACCACCCCGAGCGACGCGGTGATCCCCGATGCCGCGGTCCGTGGCCCCTT
>CAYZKF010000036.1:0-11862 GCA_964479135.1 uncultured Acidimicrobiaceae bacterium | reverse complement strand
GCAGGGCCGCGGGGATCGACCTCCGCGGCCAAGGGTCGGGCAACCCAGGTGCGGCCAACGCCCTGCGCACCGGGGGGACCAGGTTGGCCGCGGCGGTGCTCGGTGTGGAGATGGCGAAGGGGGCTGCAGCGGTGTGGGTCGGCTCGACCATCGGTGGTGACCTCACCGCCCTGCTCGCCGGTCTCGGAGCGGTGACCGGCAATCTCTACAACATCTACTTCCGGTTCCGAGGTGGGAAAGGGTTGGGCATAACCGCCGGCGTCCTGCTGGCGGCCTGGCCCACGGTCCTGATTCCGATCGTGGCGATCATCGCCCTCGGCGCCTGGGCGACCAGGTCCTCGGGAGCAGCTGCGGTTATCGCGGCATTGTCCACCGTGGTGCTCGCCATCTCCTGGGGAATCTTCGATTTCCCCACCGGTTGGGGCATCTCAACCCCGGTGCGCCTGGTGGCGCTGGCGATCGGGCTGGCCGGGCTCATCGTGCCCCGTCATTGGGGGGAGGCCCGATTCGGACGATCGCACCCTGCCTGAGCTCCAGCACCACGGTCACCGGGCCATCGTTGACCAGAGCGACCTCCATCTTCGCCCCAAACACCCCCGATGCCGTCCTCACCCCCAAGTTGGAGAGAGCCTCGGCGAGATGGTCGACGACAACCTCGGCGAGCTCGGGTGGGGCGGCAGCCGTGAACGAAGGGCGACGTCCCCGCCGGGCATCACCGAGCAGGGTGAACTGACTCACCACCAGGGCCTCCCCTCCCACCTCGAGCAATGACCGGTTCATCCGGCCCTCACCGTCGGAAAACACTCTGAGCCCGGCGATTTTGACCGCACCGGCCTCGGCGTCTTCGAGTGTGTCGCCGTGGGCGACACCAACCAGCAGGCAAAGACCGGGTCCAATCGATGACACCACCTGGCCCTCCACAGTCACCGAAGCCAGGGAAACCCTTTGGAGGACTATGCGCATCGGTCGATTCTGCCAGCCCAATAGAGTGGCCCGATGCCCCGGCTTCCCGAGTCCGAGCCCCCCGGTCTTCAGGGCCCGCCGCACCGCACCGTGGTGTTCCTTCTGGATGCTGCCACCGGACTGGAGTGGCGGCTTCTCGGCAGATGGGTTCGCCATCATGCCGGCCCGTCCGCCGAGACCCTGAGGATCCTCGGGTCGAAGAGACGTCGCGGTGGAGACAACCAGGCACTGGCAGCCCTACTGGACGCAGGCGACGACCCCTTCCTCATTCCGGTACGGGTGGTGTGGATGGCCCCGGAGCGACAGGGCCGGAGATCGGTGGGTTGGTCCGACATCCTCAAGCCCGGTGACCCGCGAGACCCGCGAGGCCTACGCGCCTATTGGACACTCCTTCTCCACCCGGGACGGGTGGAGAAGGTGGCCGGAGCCGGTGCCAGCGCCTCCGACCTGGCTGCGGCCTACGCGGAGAGCGACGAGATCGACGGTCTGGTCGCCTTCGTCACCAGGAGGGCCTGGCGGGCTCTCGACCTGCCGGAGAGGGCTCTCCGGGGCAACCGCTACAAGGTTCCTCGATTCGTGGCCGAGTCGATCCTGTCACGAAGGGGATTCGTCGAAGCGGTGGGCCGTCTCGCCGCCCAGTCAGGAATCGACACCGAAACCGCCTTGGCCCGGGCCGCCAGGTACCTGAAGGAGATCGCGGCCACCCACAGCCCTTATGTCATCGACCTGATCGCCAACGCCATCCACGCTCTGTACCGCCAGGGCTACGGACAGATACGCTATCTCCCCGACCAGGTGACCACGGTGGCCGCACTGGGCAACTCCCACCCGGTGGTGTTCCTACCGTCTCATCGCTCCAACCTCGACCGGCTCAGCCTCCAGTTTCTACTCTGGGAGAACGACCTGCCCCCCAACCACACCGCGGGCGGGGTCAACCTCAACTTCTTCCCGGTGGGGCCCCTGATGCGACGAACCGGTGTGTTCTTCATCCGTCGCTCCTTCAAGGGCAACGATCTGTACAAGCTGGTCCTCCGCTCATACATCGACTTCCTCGTCGAGAAGCGGTTCTCCCTCGAGTGGTACATGGAGGGAGGGCGATCGAGGTCGGGCAAGCTGCAACCTCCTCGGTTCGGGCTCCTCAACTACGTGGTCGACTCGTTGCGCCGGGGGAAAGCCGACGACGTGATGTTGGTCCCGGTGTCGATCACCTACGACCAGATCCAGGACGTGCCCGACTACACCCGCGAAGCCCAAGGAAAGGCCAAGGAGCGAGAGTCGATCAAATGGCTGGTCAAAGCGGTCCGCTCTCTTCGACGCCGGTACGGCGACATCCACATCAGGTTCGGCGAGGCGGTCTCAGTGGCCGAGGTCACCGCCGGCGTGGAAGACGACGAGGAGTCGGTCGAGCTCCAGAAGGTGGCCTTCGAGGTGATGAACCGGATCGGAACGGTGACCCCGATCACCCCGATCACGGTCGTGGGGATCGCCCTTCTCGCCGCTCGGGGAAATGCCCGAACCGCCCACGAGCTTGCCGCGGCCTGCTCCGACCTCCTCGGGTTCATCGAGGCACGGGAGTTGGAGATGACCGAGGACACCGATCTCTCCGATCCGGCGATGGTCACCGGGATGCTCGACTGGCTGTCCGAACATGGCGCGGTTTCGAGCCACCAGGCAGTGGGCAGGACGGTGTACTGGCTGGACGACTCTCAGATGATCCAGGTCTCCTATTACCGGAACGTGGTGGTCCACTACTTCGTGCCCCGGGCGATAGCCGAGATGGCACTCACCTCTGAGTCCGAGCCGGATCGGATCGAACAGGCGACACTCGCGCTCAGGGACCTGCTCAAGTTCGAGTTCTTCTTCGCCGACCGGGATCGCTTCGTCCGGGAGATCGGAGAGGACCTCCGGGTGGATGTTCCTGACTGGGAGAGAATCCTCACCGAAGAGGGCCCTGGAGCGGTGCTGGCCAAGATGGGTACTCCGGTCGCCCACTGGGCTCTCCTCCCCATCCTCGACGCCTATCAGGTGGTTGGCGACGAGTTGGAGGCGTTGAGCGAAGAGTACGAGGAGAAGGCGTTTCTCAAGGCGTGTCTCGCCCGGGCCCGCATGTACCGCATCGAGGGCCGGCTGATCTCGGGGGAGAGCGCCAGCCAGGTCCTGTTCAGGTCGGCCCTGGCGCTTGCCTCCAACCGTGGGTTGCTCGGCGACACCGCCGCGGCCGCCCGGGAGTTGTTCGCCGCCGAGGTGCGCGAGGCGCGCCGGGTGGCGGCTGGGAGCTACGTAGACCGCTAGCCCTTTCGCTTCAGCCGCTCCTTGGCTTCGGCGATCATCTCCTCCGAGGTCTTCGGTGTCCCGCTGTGTTTCGCGGCCTTGGCCTTTCTCCCCGTTGTCGGGTAGTGGACCGGGTCAACTCGCCCCGGTTCCGCTTCCGGCGTCTTGTTCGCTTTCCCCGTCATCGGGTAGTGGACCGGGTCGGCTCGCTTCGGTTGTGAAGGTGGGGGGCGTCTCATCGGAGGCGGCTCCGGCTCCCGCGGCGTCGGGGGGACGGGCTGGGGCGACGGAGCGACCACGATCTCCGGAGTCGGCAACGGCGACGGATCGGGGCGGGAGGTGAGGGTACGGGGCGGGGGTGGCGGACTCGACCTCGTCGGTGGCCGGGGTCGGCTCGGTGGCGCCGGAGGCGGAGGGCCTGAGGTGTCCCTGGCCCGGTGCCGTCTCGACATGGCACGACCGACGAAGATCATCATGATGGGAATGAAGAGATTCTGGCCGAAGAAGGGGATCCGCCTCCCGAAATAGCCGGTCACGATCACCGCGGCGAAGATCAGAATCCCCAAACCTGCCAGCAGCGCGCCGGGGTTGAATGTCCTGCCTTCGTCGGCCATCGGCCCAATTCAACCAGATCAGACCCGGGTAATCACCATCCGGAGCCGCCAGGCGGCCAGAGAGAGGAGCACGACGGCGTAGAGGATGAGCACGCCGAGTTGGGGAAAGATGTCGACCACAGTGCCGCCACGGCGGACCAATTCGGCAAAGGCGTCGATGGCCCAGGCGTGCGGTGTGACGAGAGCGATCCTCTGCATCGCCGGCGGGAACAGCTCTATCGGCAGCATCGATCCCCCCAACGCCGCCAGCCCCAGACTGGCAACCACCGCCACTCCACCGGCCTGTTGGTCGTTGCGGAATACCGAGCCCATGAGCATGGCTCCTCCGGCGCCGACCGCGGAGAAAGCAATCAGGACGAGGAGGGCGCCCAAAGGATCTCCCCAATTGACCCCGAAGACGACCAGGGTCACCAACATGATGTAAATCCCCTGGAACATGGCCACCCCGAACCGGCCCAGCGATTCGCCTAGAAGGACGACTCCCACCGGTGTCGGTGTCGACAACATTCTCCTGCTGATCCCCAACTGGCGAGTGAGGATCAGGGCAGCCGAGCCGGAGAGTGCGGTGATGAACACGAAGAGCACCAGTTGCTGGGAAGCACCCAGATCGAACCGCCCCAACGACGAGGGGAACAGTGCTTCACCCTGATAGCTCACCGAGACCTCGATCCCGGGAAGGTCCCCGGTCAATCGACGAGCCTGGCTCATGGTGTCGGTGAAGGCCACCCCGGTTTCGAGACTGGCGAAGCGGGCGGCTCCCGCCGGCTTCATCGCCTCGGAGACCGCCGACCCGACAACCGACTGGAGTTGGGCCCCGAACCCGTCGGGACGAGCGACGAACCCGACCGTCATCAGATCGCCACCGGCAACCGTTTCCTCGATGTTCGCAGGAAGGACAAGCCCGGCATTGGCCCGGCCCCGCTCCACCGCCTGGAACAGCGAATCGCGGTCGGGATAGACGACCACCTCGATCGCATCCGAAGCCACCAGGTTGGCGACTATGGCATCGGCGACATCTCCACTGCCATCGCTCTGAACCCCCACCACTGGGGCCACGCCACCCCCGAACTGTGCTCCGATCAGGAGAATGAGAGCGATGGGGAAGATGAAGACGAAGAAGATGTTCGACCGCTCACGGAACATCCGCCGCAGGTTGGCCCCGGCGATGGCGAGAGCCTTCATTGGAGTCGCCTTCGCATCGCCCACCAGCCGATGGATCCGAAGACCAGCGCGAACCCGGCGAGCACACCGGCCGAGGGAAGAGCCGCAGTCCATGCCGGGGCGCCGCTGAGCTCGCCGAGCCCTCTCATGAACCAGGCGTGTGGTGATACCAGGGAGAGTCGGGAAAGGAGGTCCTCCCCCTGTCCCAGCGGAAAGAACACCCCGCCCAGCATTCCCAGGGCTACCGCGGCGATCGAGGTCAGGTTCCCGGCGCCTTCGGGGCTCTTGGAGAAGGCGGCAACCATGCCCATCAACCCGACCGCGGCGGCGACCCCGGTGACGAGGAGAGCCCCCACCCCGAACACACTCCCCCAGGAGGCTCCCATGAGAACAGTGGTCGCCACCACCAGAACCGTCATCGAGGTCAACCCGAGCAGGAAAGAGAGGAGGGCCTTGCCCATCACCACCGATCGGCGGTTGATCGGAGCGGAGAAGAGACGTGCCAACGTCCCTTCACGCTCCTCCTCGAGAAGCCCGATCACACCCGAGGTGACCGTGAAGAACATGAAGAAGACCGCCATCCCCGCGGCGAGATAGGTGGTGGCGTCGAGCTGACGGGTGTCTGCCGACAGGTCCTCGATGCGGAAGGTGAATGCCGCCGATCCCGGATCCCCTTGGAGCGACTCGACGAACTCCGGGGTCAGCGGCTCCCCCGACACCTGGGCAGTGGTGTAAACGGCTAGACGGGCCGCCTCGATACCAGAGGCGAACTGCTCGGCGATGGCGGTGGCGATCTGGGTACTGGTCGGCGAGTTGACCCCGCCGACCACCTCGATCCGTGGCGACCCGCTTTGGACGGCAGTACCGAAACCCTCCGGGATCACGAAGAAGGCGTCGATCGTCCCATCCCCGACGGCTCCTTCGGCTGCTCCCCGGTCTCCGAGCTCGGCGACGGTGAGCAAATCCTGGGCAGCCAACCCGTCGAGCGCCCCGGCGAATGCCGACGACACCTCGGACCGGTCGAGGTCGACCAGTCCGTAGTCCAGGTCAAGACCCGACGCCCCGAATGCGTTGCCGAAGATCAGGTTGAAGATGAAGGCCAGGACCAGGGGGGCGCCGATGCCGATGATGAACACCGACCGATCCCGCACCCGGAGTCTCAGGTCCTTGGCCGCGATCCGGAGGGAGGCGGGCACTGTCAGTCCCGAAGTGCTTTGCCGGTGAGATGGAGGAAGACTGCCTCCAGATTCGGCTCGACCACCTCGACCCCGGTGATGCTTGCCCCGGCCTCGGTCACCCGGGCAAGAAGCTCGGGGAGCACGGCACCGGCGTCGGCGACCAACACATCCAGCCGCCGCTCCGACAGGGATACCTCGCTGACCCCGATGACCCCACCGAGTGAATCTCCGGCCGCTGCCATGTCCCCGGTGATCGACACCCGATCTTTCTGGCCGACCAGCGAAACCAGATCGCGTCGGGTCCCCTCCGCCCTGATCTTGCCTTCGTCGATGATCGCCACCCGGTCACAAAGACGCTCTGCTTCCTCCATGTAGTGGGTGGTGTATAGAACCGCCATGCCTTCCGAGGAGAGTTGTTCGACGGCCTCGAGGATGGCGTTGCGCGACTGGGGGTCCACCCCAACGGTCGGCTCGTCGAGGATGAGCAGCCGCGGACGATGGAGCAGGCCGATGCCGATGTTGAGCCTCCGCTTCATCCCGCCGGAGAACTCCTTGGTGGGGTCATCGGCTCGCTCGGCGAGCCCGATCACCTCGAGCACCTGGTCGACCCGCTTGCTTAGAGCGTCGCTGTTGAGCCCGTAGAGACGACCGAAGAACCGGAGGTTCTCGTTGGCGGTGAGGTCGGGGTAAATCGCCAGTTCCTGAGGGACCAACCCGATCGAGCCCTTGCCCCGAGTCGACCGGGTCGATATCGACTCACCGCCCACATCCACGGTCCCTCCGTCTCTCTCCAGGAGTCCGGCCACCATCGAGATCGACGTGGTCTTCCCGGCGCCGTTCGGGCCGAGCAACCCGAAGGTCTCGCCTTCGGCAATCGAGAAGCTGACACCGTCGACCGCAACCAGTTCGCCAAACCGCTTCGCCAGGTCGCGGGCCACCAACACGTCAGACATCTCTCACCACTTCGCCCATATCGCCGGGCAGCTTAGGGGGCACGCCGCCGGTAGCCTCCGCCCGTGGGCCAGTACCTGGACACACCGACCGGCCCCCTCCACTGGGTGGACTACCGGGGGACCGGCCCGACCATCCTCCTCGTCCACGGCCTCGGTGGCTCGGTGGCCAACTGGGACGCGGTCGGTGGCCCACTGGCGAGACATGGTCGAACCATCGCCGTCGACCTTCCCGGCTACGGGCTGTCACCGCCGGCCGGTGATTGGAAGATCAGCACCATGGTGGACGCCCTCCGCCGGTTCATCGAAGCCGGAGGGTCGCCGGTTGCTCTGGTAGGGAACTCGATGGGTGGGTTGGTATCGACCATGCTGGCGGCCGACCATCCTCAGCTGGTTTCCTCCCTGCTCCTGGTGTCTCCGGCGATGCCGCCACGTCTCCCCGATCCGAGGATCCACTGGCCGACGGCACGTCGCCTCGCCATTCAGGCCGCACCCGGTTTGGGCAAAGCGGTCTCGCGGTACTACTGGACCCGCTACTCGCCGGCCAAGCTGGTGAGTCTCAGCCTGGAGTCGATCACCCACAAACCGGGCCGGGTCCCGATGTCAGTGGTCGAGGCGCTGGTGGCGACTGTGACCATTCGGTCCCGGTTGCCCTGGAGCATCGAAGCGGTACCGGCCACGGCCCGGGCCATCGCTTCGGTGTGGCTTCGGCCCGCAGCCTTCATCACCACCATCAGGGAGGTGAGAGCTCCCACACTGGTGGTGCAGGGCATCGGAGACCGCATCGTCTCCCCAACCTCGGTTGAACGGATCTGCTCTCTCCGACCGGACTGGGAGTTGATCCAGATGGAAGACACCGGTCACACCCCCCAACTCGACGCCCCGGTCCGGTTTGTCGAAACGGTGACCCCGTGGCTCACCCGACGTCTCGCCTCCACTGCCTGACCTTCCGAGCGTGCCCAGGGCTCACCCTGTTTCGGGGACACACCACGAGATAACGTGCCACCGGCCGGCAACTACCCTTTGACCCATGCCAGATGACCTCGGCGAGACCATCGGCGACGACTACGTGCACCAGTTGCACGACACCGATCCGATCGAGACCGCAGAGTGGCTCGATTCACTCGACGCCGTCGCCGAAGAACATGGATCGGTGCGAGCCCGTTATCTCCTCGCCAAGCTCCTGGAGCGGGCCCACCAGCGGAGACTCGGGGTCCCCGGACCGATCACAACCCCCTATGTGAACAGCATCCCCGTCGAAGAGCAGCCGGAATTCCCCGGAGACGGTGACTTGGAGCGGAGGATCCGGAGGTTCATCCGGTGGAATGCGGCGGTGATGGTGGTCAAGGCCAACCATCGGGAGAAGGGCATTGGGGGGCACCTCTCCACGTTCGCCTCTTCGGCGACTCTATACGAGGTCGGGTTCAACCATTTCTTCCGTGGTCGTGGCGCCCCCGGCGGCGGTGACCACGTTTATTTCCAGGGCCACGCCGTGCCCGGCATCTATGCCCGGGCATTCCTCGAAGGCCGGCTCGAAGAGGAGCAGCTGGACAACTTCAGAGCGGAGATCGGCGGGACCGGCCTGTCCTCTTATCCCCATCCACGGCTCATGCCCGATTTCTGGGAGTTCCCCACCGTCTCCATGGGGTTGGGGCCGATCAATTCGATCTATCACGCCCGGTTCAACCGGTATCTGCATCATCGCCGGCTCGACGACACCTCCCAATCCAAGGTGTGGTGTTTCATCGGCGACGGCGAGACCGACGAGCCGGAGACACTCGGGGCGATCTCGCTGGCGGCCAGGGAGGGATTGGACAACCTGATATGGGTGATCAACTGCAATCTTCAGCGTCTCGACGGACCGGTGCGGGGCAACGGCCAGATCATCACCGAGTTGGAGGCGGTGTTCCGTGGCGCCGGGTGGAATGTGATCAAGGTGATCTGGGGAAGCGGATGGGACCAGCTCCTCGCCAAAGACACCGAAGGGGCCCTGGTCAACGTGATGGGATCCACTGTCGATGGGGAGTACCAGAGGTACAAGGCCGAGGACGGCGCCTACGTGCGCGAACACTTCTTCGGAAAAGACCCCCGGACCAAAGAATTGGTAGCCGACTGGAGCGACGACGAGATTTGGGCGCTGAGGCGGGGCGGGCTCGATTACCGCAAGATCTACGCCGGGTTCAAGGTTGCCACCGAATTGGACAACGGCAGGCCCACAGTCATCCTGGCCAAGACCATCAAAGGCTGGACCCTTGGGCCCGACGTCGAGGGGCGCAACGCCACCCACCAGATCAAAGAGCTGACCAACAAGCAGCTCCTGACGCTACGGGACACCCTCCATCTGGATGAGGAGATCCCCACCGAGGCCTTGGAAGGCGACAGCGTTCCTCCGTACCACCGACCCGGCCCGGGGACGCCCGAGTACGAGTATCTGACTGAGAGGCGGGCCGAGTTGGGAGGACCTCTGCCCAAACGGGTCGTCGCCGACGTCTCGCTGACTCTTCCCGGTCCCGATGCCTTCGCCGAGATGTTCGCCGGGTCGGGGAAGGTGGAAGCCTCGACCACCTCGGCCTTCACCAGGCTGATCCGAAACCTGGGTCGAGCAGAAGGGTTCGGGCCTCATGTCGTCCCCATCGTCCCCGACGAAGCCCGGACATTCGGAATGGACTCGCTGTTCCGCGAGCTCAAGATCTATGCCCCCACCGGCCAGCTCTACGAACCGGTCGATGCCTCGATGCTTCTCTCCTACAGCGAGGCCAAAGATGGTCAAATCCTCGAAGAGGGGATCACGGAGGCCGGTTCCATGGCCTCGTGGACCGCGGCCGCCACTGCTTATGCCACCCGCGGGGTCCCCATGGTCCCCTTCTTCATCTTCTATTCGATGTTCGGGTTCCAGCGGGTCGGCGATCTGATCTGGTCGGCCGGCGATGCCCGCGCCCGCGGGTTCCTCCTCGGGGCCACCGCGGGACGGACCACCCTCCAGGGAGAGGGTCTCCAGCATCAAGACGGCCACAGTCTGGTCCTGGCCTCGACGGTCCCGGTGTGCCAGACCTACGACCCGGCATTCGCCTACGAGGTAGGGACCATCATCGAGGACGGCATCCGACGCATGTACGGGCCCGACCCCGAGGACATCTTCTATTACCTGACTCTCTACAACGAGAACTACGCACAACCCCCAAAGCCGGAAGGTGTCGACCGGGGAATCCTCGACGGGCTCTACCTGTGGGCTCCGGCGCCCGAGGGCACCGCAACCGACCTCAAGATCCTCTTCTCGGGATCCGCCAACCTCGCAGCCCGCCAGGCCGCCGAAGAACTCGCCGCGCACTACGGGGTAGGTGCCGAACTTTGGTCGGCCACCTCTTACAAGCTGCTCCGCGAACAGGCCCTTGAAATCGAACGATGGAACCTCCTCCACCCCGACGAGGAGCCCAAAGAACCACTGGTGACCAGACTCCTCTCCTCGGCCGAGGGCCCGACCCTGGCCGTCACCGACTTCATGAAGATGGTCCCCGACCAAGTCGCTCGTTGGGTGCCCGGAGACTTCCTGGTCCTGGGGACTGACGGATACGGCCGCTCCGACTCGAGGACCGCACTCCGCCGATTCTTCGAGACCGACACCGGCCACGTCGTGGTGGCCGCTCTCTCTGCCCTGGCCGCGTCGGGGAAGGTGGAGACCACCGCAGTCAAGGACGCCTTCGATCGTTACGACATCGATCCCGACGCACCCGATCCGGCACAGGCCCACTGATGGCCACCTACCGAGATCTGGTGGCACATGCCAAGGGGCTCGTCGACGAGATGACACCGGACCAGGTGCGCAGCCTCCTCGGCAATGTCACGCTGATCGACATCCGGGAACCGGATGAGCACCTGCAAGGAACGGTCCCCGGAGCTCTCCTGGTACCCCGCGGCCTGCTGGAACGTGACATCGCCGGGTTGATCCCCGACCCGGGCACCCACCTGGTCCTCTATTGCGAAGCGGGGTCGCGTTCGGCCTTGGCGGCCCTGACCCTCCAGGGAATGGGTTACCGGGTCGCCTCGATGACCGGGGGCTTCGAGGCGTGGAAACGGGGCGGACACCCCTGGGGAAGCCCGACAGGGCTCACCCTCGACCAGAAGGCTCGTTACGCCCGCCACGTCAGGCTCCCCGAGGTCGGTGAGGCCGGCCAGATCCGACTCCTCGGAGCCCGTGCCCTCATCGTGGGGGCCGGAGGGCTCGGCTCCCCGGCCGCCCTCTACCTGGCCGCGGCCGGGGTGGGAACGATCGGGGTGGTCGACGACGACGTGGTGGATCAGACCAACCTGCAACGTCAGGTCCTCCACAACTTCGAGCGAGTTGGGCTCCCCAAGGTCGACTCGGCTCGGGAGGCCATCCTCGGGCTCAACCCCGACATCAAAGTGGAGACGCACCACCTCCGTCTCAGTGCCGGCAATGTTCTGTCGGTCATGTCCGGCTACGACGTGGTGGTCGACGGTGGCGACAACTTCCCCACCAGGTACCTGATCAACGATGCCAGCCTGCACGTCCCGGTCCCCGTGGTCCACGGGTCCATCTTCCGATTCGAAGGCCAGGCCACGGTGTTTCGGCCATTTCAGGGGCCCTGCTACCGGTGTCTCCACCCACTTCCTCCGGAACCGGGCACCGCACCCTCCTGTGTCGAGGCCGGTGTGCTCGGAGTGTTGCCCGGGGTCATCGGCTCGATCCAGGCCATGGAGGCGATC
>CAYZKF010000035.1:0-11899 GCA_964479135.1 uncultured Acidimicrobiaceae bacterium | reverse complement strand
ACCGCCGAGGCCGCCGTCCGAATCGCGGTGACCATGGCCTCCGAAGGGACCATCAGCCGCGAAGAGGCGGTGCTCCGTGTCGACCCTGACTCACTCGAGCAACTGCACAGGCCCCGGATCGCCCCCGACACCAAGGCCATCCCGCTGGTCACCGGAGTGGCCGCTTCACCCGGGGCGGCTGCAGGTGTGGTGGTATTCGACTCCGACGAGGCGGTCACCCGGGCGAAAGCTGGTGACGCGGTGATACTTGTCCGCCCCGAGACCACTCCCGACGACATTCACGGGATGGCGGCGGCGATGGGAATCTTGACCAGCCAGGGTGGCAAAACCTCTCACGCCGCGGTGGTCGCACGGGGGATGGGCAAGCCGGCCGTCACCGGCGCCGCCCGGCTCCAGGTCGACCTCTCCACCCAGGTCGCCACCGTGGGTGGTAGGGAGATCGCCCTCGGCGACCATCTCACCATCGATGGGACGTCGGGATCGGTTTATGTAGGACCCATGGACCTGGTGGCACCCGAGACCCTTCCCGAGCTTGCCGACCTCCTCGCCTGGGCCGATGAGATCAGGAAGCTGGGAGTGCGAGCCAATGCCGACACTCCCGACGACGCTGCGGCCGCCCGGACCCGAGGCGCCGCGGGGATCGGGCTCGCCCGGACCGAGCACATGTTCATGGGGGAGCGGCTCGGTGTGGTGCAGCGGATCATTCTCGCCGCCTCACCGAAGGAGCGACAGGACGCCCTCAACGAGCTGGAAGTGCTTCAGGTGGGAGACTTCGAGGGGATCCTCGAGGCGATGGACGGGCTCCCGGTGGTGATACGCCTCCTCGATCCACCTCTCCACGAGTTCCTCCCCTCCCGACTCGAATTGGAACAGGAGGCCCTCAGTCGGGTTCGGCTGGGAAGGTCGATCGACGACTTGAGGGCAATGTCATCTCAGGTGGCGCAATGGGAGGAAGTCAACCCGATGTTGGGTTTGCGGGGGGTCCGGCTCGGACTGAAACTCCCCGACCTCTACCGGATGCAGACCCGGGCAGCGATCAATGCAATGTGCCGCCGCCTGGAGTTGGGAGGCGACCCCCGCCTCGAGATCATGATCCCTCTGGTGTCTACCGCCGAGGAGTTGCGGAGGATGCGAACCATGATCGAGAAGGAAATCCTCGAAGCCGGCAAGAGGTCGGGGTTCGACCTGGAAGTCCCGATCGGAACCATGATCGAGCTGCCTCGGGCAGCCCTGACCGCCGGCGAGATCGCCACAGTCGCCGACTTCTTCTCCTTTGGGACCAACGATCTCACCCAGATGACGTACGGTCTCAGCCGGGACGACGCCGAAGGTCTGTTCCTCAGGGACTATCTGGAGGACCGGGTGCTCGAGTCCGACCCCTTCCAGACCATCGATCGACAGGGTGTAGGAAGGCTGATCAAGGTGGCGTGCACCGAAGGCCGGGAGTCCAACCCCGGTCTGCAGCTCGGGCTCTGTGGGGAGCACGGTGGCGACCCCGATTCGATCGCCTTCGTCGCAGGTCTCGGACTCGACTATGTCTCATGCAGCCCTCCCCGGGTCGAGGGGGCGAGACTTGCCGCCGCCCAGGCGGAGTTAGCAAGCATGGAGACGGTCGACAGCAGGTAGCGCGATCAGGGTTCCCCCAGCCGACCAGGGGACCCCGCCAGGTGTCCCCCAGCGAACAGCGGGGGCACCTACTGAGCCGAACCGCGGTCGATCGCTTCTA
This sequence comes from uncultured Acidimicrobiaceae bacterium, assembly GCA_964479135.1. Taxonomy (GTDB): domain Bacteria; phylum Actinomycetota; class Acidimicrobiia; order Spongiisociales; family ZC4RG35; genus ZC4RG35. The sequence goes on along the minus strand of CAYZKF010000035.1, from coordinate 10,173 downwards.
GGAGTGAGCCGATTCCCTCGCCGGTGGTGGCGGTGGTGACCACCAACTCCACTCCCCGGTCGCCGGTGGCCTCGGTGAGCGCCCTCTTGACCTCGTCGACTCCGGGTCGGTCGCCTTTGTTGATCACCACGATGTCGGCGACCTCGATCACCCCTGCCTTGTCCGCCTGAATCTGGTCGCCCCATCCCGGGCCGACCACGAGGACCACGGTGTCGGCCACCCCCATCACCTCCACCTCGGACTGACCGACACCCACGGTCTCGACGATCACCCGGTCGAACCCGGCCAAACCCATCAGTCGCAGAGCCCCGGAAGCGGCTTCGGCCAGACCGCCGAGATGGCCTCTTGTCGCCATAGACCTCACATAAACACCGGAGTCATCGATGTGACCCTGCATCCTGATCCGGTCACCAAGGAGGGCGCCACCGGTCAACGGACTGGACGGGTCGACGGCGAGCACTGCCACCGTCTCCCCGGCGGCACGCAAGGTCTCGATCATCGCCGCGATCAGCGTGGACTTTCCCGCTCCCGGTGGACCGGTGATACCGACGATGTGTCGGGGAGGGGGTTCGAAGTCCCCCAGCGTCGCACCTTGCTCGACCATGCTGATCGCGCGAGCCAGGGCTTTGCGATCGCCGGCAAGCACCGACTCGATGAGGGCCTGATCCATGACGGTCAGAGGGTACGGCCTGGGCACCCGAACCGGGGGAGGCGGGTCAGAGGACCGGGAGGGAGATCCCTACCCCGGAGGTGGCGTCTTCCAGGCTTCCCGGGGCGTCGGCGCTGGCAACGACCTGCACGACGCCGGGGACACGATCCTTGAGGATCCGCTCGATCCCTGCCTTCAGGGTCATCATCGAAAGCGGACATCCGCCACAGGCTCCAACCATCTCCAAGCTCACGGTGCCCTCCTCCACGCCCAAAAGGACGATGTCGCCCCCATCAGCCTGGACGGCGGGCCGGATGTAGTCGAGGGCCGCCTCGAGGGCGTCGAGGTCGACCTCGCCATCGGAGACGGCGGCGGTCGAAATGGAGACTGGTGTGGGATCTGGCATATGACAGGTGCAACCGGGGAATTGTGCCCGATGTTCCGATTGTAGGCCGGGTCTCAGGCTCTACCGATCGCCGCTCCCAGTTGGGCGAGACGTCCGACAAAGTCTTCGTATCCACGGTCGATGTGAGTGACCTCCCCGACTTCGGTGACCCCTTCGGCTCGCAGACCGGCGAGGACCAGGGCGGCTCCCGCCCTGATGTCGGAGGCGAGCACCGGGCAGCCGGATAGCTCTTCCACCCCCCTGATCACGGCATGCTGGCCTTCCAAAGTGATATCGGCGCCCATTCGAGCCAACTCACCGACATATCTGAACCGGGCGTCGTAGAGGTTCTCTGTGATCACCGACACCCCGGCGGCCACACTGAGGAGCGCCACCATCTGAGGGTGCATGTCGGTGTGGAACCCCGGATAGGGCAGGGTGACGAAATCGACCGGCGCCGGGCGCTCCGGTCCCTTGACCCGGAGCCATCCGTCGCCCTGTTCGACGCCGCAACCGGTGTCCTCCAGCTTCCTGATCTCCATGCGAAGGTGACCCGGCTGGCACCCGGTCACCGTGACGTCTCCACCGGTGATCGCCGCGGCAACCGCGAAAGTGCCCACTTCCAGACGATCGGCAACGGCGACATGTTCGACCGGTCGGAGGCTCTCCACTCCTTCGATGGTGACCAGGGAGGTCCCGGCGCCGGTTATCCGGGCACCCATCGAATTGAGTTGAGCGATCAGGTCCTCGATCTCGGGCTCGCGGGCGGCGTTGACGATCACGGTCACCCCTTCGGCAAGGACACCGGCGAAGAGCATGTTCTCGGTTGCGCCCACCGAGGGGAAAGGAAGCTCGACCTCGGCGCCTTTCAACCGCCCGTCGACCCGGCCGACCAGTTCCCCATGGACCAGCTCGAAGCTGGCCCCCATCTGCTCCAAACCCTCGAGATGCCACTCGATCGGGCGGGAGCCGAGATCGTCGCCGCCGGGATAGGCCACGCGGGCCTCGCCGCACCGGGCGAGCAGCGGGCCGAGAACCACGATCGACGCCCTCATCTGACGGACCAGCTCGATGGGCGTCTCCGGGTTGAGGACGTCGGGCACCACTGTCCACAACTCGTGATCACCCCGCTCTACCCGGCATCCGGTGTGACCCAAGACCTGTGCCATCAGATCGACGTCGAGGATGGCGGGAACATTGCCGAGCCGATGGCGACCCGGGGCGAGAAGTGCCGACACCATCTCTTTGAGAACCGCGTTCTTGGCTCCTCGGACATTGACCGTCCCGTTCAGGGGCCGGCCGCCTTCCACGGAGATGGTGGACATGACGTCGAATGTAGTTGTCATCCCTGCGAAGCCTTGGTCGGATCACCAACTCCCACTGGCTACCCTGCCCGAGCCATGAGAATCGCCGTAGGATCGGATCACGCCGGGTACGAGCTCAAGGAGCATCTCGCCTCCTGGTTGGCCGAGGCAAGTCACGCTGTCTACGACCTGGGCACTCACTCCTCGGACCCGGTCGACTACCCCGACTACTCGGCAGCCGTGGCCCGGGCGGTGCTCGACGGCAGGGCCGACCGGGGGATAATCGTCTGCGGCTCCGGGGCTGGGGCCTGCGTCGCCGCCAACAAGCTCAACGGGATTCGCGCCGGGGTCGCCCACGACTCATACACCGCTCGTCAGATGGTGGAGCACGACGACGTCAATGTGCTCTGCCTGGGATCGCGGGTGATCGGGCGGGCACTCGCCGAGGATCTGGTCAAGGTGTTCATCGAGGCCCGGTTCAGCCGTGACGACCGTCACGTCCGACGCCTCGACAAGATCAGGGCGTTGGAGCAGTAGCCATCCGGATCAGCCGGAGATCCCCTCCTGGGCCAGGGCGACCAGGGCGTTGAGCCCCGCAACTCCGATCTGACCGGAAAATCGGCCCAAGTTGCGGTTCTCCCCATCGAGAACGACGTAGAAAGGAGTGCCGGTCACCCCGAATCCAATATTGATGTCGCCCACCTGATTGTCCATGACTGTGGGCACCGTCCAGCCCTCATCTTCCAGCCAATCCTGGGGCGGGAACAGTGCCCGACGAGCATCGGTCATGATGGTGGCGGCGTAGAGGTCGACGCTTTCAGGCACTCCCCCATTGTCGACCCAACTCTGGACCACCGGTACCTCGGCCTGGCAGAACTGGCACCAGTGGGCCAGGAAGATCACCACCTTGGGGCGTCCGTCGGCCTCGATGGTCACCGGGTTCCCGTTCCAGTCGGATCCGACGACAGTGGGTGCGACCGCCCCGATCGAGGGGTCGCCGGCTTGGGGGGTGGCCACCGCCGGGATCGGGGTGCCAGTGACGGTGACGTCCCGGAAGCCGATGGAGGGATCGATTGGCTCTTCACCGGCGATGGCGACTGCCATCCACACGATCAGGCCGAGGCCGACGACACCGCTGACGATCCAGATGAGGGTCTTATTCATGGCTAGTTGATCTCACATAGAAGAGGAGTAGGACAGAGATCAGGGTAAACCCGGCGCCGGCCATAAACGGGATGCTGATGAACCCGAACACTTCGACGTATCGGGCACTGCACGGGTTGACCAGGTCACAGGCGCCACCCTCCAGACTGGGGAACGTCTGGATCAGATAATGCCAAACCGATATGGCCAACCCGATCAGGGCCATGGGAAGGGCGTAGAATTTGGCGGCCATGTCCTTCCTTATCGCCCCGACCAGGAGGACCACGGCCATCGGATACATGGCGATCCGCTGGAACCAGCAGAGCCGGCAAGGAACGAATAGGGCCACCTCGGAGTAGATCAACGACCCGACGGTGGCGACGATGGCAACCAGCCAGGCGAACCACAGGGCGTTTCCGTCGAACAGGTTGGCCGCGTGGCGACCCTTGACCAGCCGGTAGACGACGAGGCCGGCCGCCAGGGCCAGAGCCACCAGGGAGAGCAGGGCGAGGAAAGTGCTGTAGAGGCGGATGGTCTCGAATGACATCTCAGTGGCGAACAGTCTTGTGGGTTTCGCTGGGCTTTCCCAAACCCTGGGAACCCGGTCAGCCTTCTACCAGGATCGTCTCCACCCGACAGCGGGCGATGTTGGGAAATAGCAACCCACCTGGTCATCTTGACCTGAGGGTCTCCCCTGGCAATAATGCCGACCCGACGGAGACACATGAACCGCAGCACAGTCACATCTGGCATCGAAAACTCATCCGCCACGTGCGTGTGTTGTCCCTGTCTGCACTCTCGGCCGGCTCCACTGTCTCACTGCTGACACTCAACTAAGCCGCCGAGAGACCCCTCCCCCTGAGCCGGGTCTGGCGCGTCCTGCGCCACCCATCTCTGCCGACCTCACCTGTCGAACCCCGTATTCAAGGAGTACAGCTCATGCCTCTCTATCTGGTCGAAGCCACCATTGCCGACCCACAACACTTGCCCCTGATCCGTGACGATCTCCATGGTGCCGCCACCGAGTCGGGAGCCGACCTGGTGGAGTCTCGAGCGACCGGAGACGGGACCCGACTGTTCTCGGTGTTCGAACACCGCGACGAGCAGGGCCTCCGCAATGCCCTCCGAGTCGTCGACCCCGATGTCGACGTAGCCGAGGTCCGTCTGGTCGGAGCCACGGTGGAGGAGGCACGCAGCTCAGGGAGCGGCAATTTCCTCGCCGAGTGGGACTTCCCCGACGGGCTTTCCATCGATGCCTACCTGCAACGCAAGGCGGAGAAGGCTCCTCTATACGACCAGGTTCCTGAGGTGGAGTTCAGGCGGACCTATGTGCGAGAGGACATGGACAAATGTCTCTGCTTCTACCAGGCGGACTGCGAGGAGGACGTCCTGTTGGCGCGAAAAGTGGTCGAAACTCCGGTGGACCGGCTTACGGAGCTGGGCTGATGTCCCAGTCCCTCCATACCAGGCTCGGGTTCGACGACTCAGAGGTCTCCTGGGTCTCCGATCCCGAGGAGAGCGGAGCCGCGTCGACCGTCCCCGTCTTGGAACGTCTGGCATCTCAGGGCCTGCTCTCCCTCGGGCTTGACGGCCCTCATCGTCTCCACGGCCAAGTGGCGGTCATCTCCGCGCTGGCCAACCGGTCGTTGAGCGTCGCCTTCTCGGCGTGGGCGCACCGGATGGTGGTCGAGTATGTCGCGGTCTCCGAGCGCAATCCCGCTCTTCTCGCGGCATTGCGAAACACCGAGCTGATCGGGTCGACGGCGATGGCATCAGCGCTCCGGGCCAGACTCGGGCTGGAGCGGGTGGGACTGACCGCTGTCCCCGGAACGAAGGGATATCTGGTCCGAGGTCGTATCCCCTGGGCCTCGAACCTCCACCCCGACCGCACTCTGGTTGTCGCCGCCGCTGAGAAGCCCGACGGCTCCCACCTGGTATTGGGTTTGCTCCTCGACGGGAACAAGGTGAGAGCCACTTCGGCGCCGACCCTTCTCGCCCTTCAGGCAACCGCATCCACCAGCGTCATCGTTGAGGACGCCGAGGTCCCGACCGAACTTGTCGTCTCCGAAGATCTCAACGGTTTTCTCTCACGGGTGAGGCCGACCTTCATGCTCCTCCAAACCGCTTTCGCCATCGGTCTCGGCGAATCGTCTCTGGCCGCGCTGGAAGGGCCCTTGAACGGCGCCGACGCGGTGTTGGAAGCCGACCGCGATGGTTTGCTCAGCCGTCATTCCCGGCTGGTCGACACCACGGTTTCGGCTCTCACCGATCCCGGGATCACCACACGGGAGATTGTGGCCCACCGGCTGGAAGCCTCCGACTTCGCTCAGGCCGCGGTCGCCGCCGAGGCCAAGAAGGAGGGTGGCCGGGGGTATGTCGCCTCCAGCGCCACCGCCCGTCGAATCCGGGAGGCGGCGTTCCTTCCCATCCAATCACCGACCGAATCTCAACTGCGATGGGAGCTGCAATGCTCGGCCTGACCAACGTATCCAAGACCTACCAAGACCATCGACGGAGCATCACCGCCGTCGACGGGGTCGACGTCGAGATCCGACCCGGCGAGGCTTTCGGTCTGATCGGCCCCAGCGGGTCGGGCAAGTCGACCCTGCTCCAGGTCCTGGCCGGGTTGATCGAGCCGACATCCGGCCAGGTCCTCAGACCGGACAGGGTTGGTCTCGCCTTCCAGGACCCGCTGTTGTACCCGTGGCTGACGGTCCGGGAGAACATCGGGCTCGCTCGGCGGTTCTCGGCCCACCGTGAGATCGACCGGTCTCGAGTCGAGACCCTCATCGACGAGTTCGGTCTGGCCGCTCTTGCCGAAGCCAACCCGACCTCGCTCTCCGGTGGGCAGGCACAACGGGTGGCTCTCGCCCGAGCCCTGGTCACCCGGCCGAAGGCCCTGTTGTTGGACGAGCCGTTCGCGGCTCTCGACCCGGCGGCCCGCACCGCCCTCCAGGACTGGTTGGTCGACTGGCTACGCACCCACGACATCACCCTGGTCCTGGTCACCCATGACGTGGCTGAAGCACTGCTCATCTGTGACCGGGTCGCCCTCCTCCTACCCGGTGTGGTGGGTGTGGCCGGTATCTGGGAGGTGCCGCAGCTGACACGAGACCGGATCAAAGAAGACCCACTCCTCACCGAGATTCTCGGCACATACCGCACCGACGTAACCGGTGCACCGAGGGAAACCACATTGGAAAGGACCGTTGCATGAAACTGACACGGAGAGAACTGGTCAGAACGATCAGCCTGGCCGGTGCGGGAACACTTCTCGCACCTTCCCTGCTGGCAGCATGCGTCGGTCAGACCAGCCGTCGACTGTCGGGGGATTCGGTGCTCAGGGTGGGATACCTGCCGATAACCGACGCCACCCCGCTGCTTGTCGCCCACGGGAAGAACTTCTACGCGGAGGAGGGCCTCGATGTGGAGACCCCGACCCTGCTTCGCAGCTGGGCCCAGGTAGCCGAGGCCTTCCAAAGCCGACAGGTCGACCTGGTCCATCTGCTGATGCCGATGACTATCCAGATGCGGTTTGGCCAGGACGTGCCGCTCAAGGTCGTCGCCTGGAACCACACCGGCGGGTCGGCGCTCACCGTCGCCAACCACATCGGATCTGTCGCCGACCTGGCCGGGACCACGGTCGCCGTCCCCTTCTGGTACTCGATCCACAACGTCGCCGTCCAGATGCTGCTCGCCGACGCCGGGCTCACCGGCGTCATCAACGCCGAGCCGTCGGCATCAGATGGCACGGTGAAACTTGTGGTGATGGCACCACCGGATATGCCACCGGCTCTGGGCAACGGCGCCATCGCCGGATACATCGTCGCCGACCCGTTCAATGCGGTGGCCGAGGTCAACAACATCGGAAAGGTGCTCCGATTCACCGGCGACATGTGGCTCGACCACGCCTGCTGCGTTGCGGTGATGCACGAGGACGCCATCACCGAGCGACCCGAATGGGCCCAGGCCACGGTCAACGCCCTGGTCAAGGCTCAACAGTTCGCCGGGGCCAACCTCGAGGACACCGCCACTCTTCTCTCCGAGGCCGGGGGGCGTTACCTTCCCCAACCCGAACCCGCCATCAGGCGGGCGCTCACCCACTACGACCACGGCGAATACGGGGCCTCCGGGGCCATCGAGCATCTCGACTGGGCTACCCGCCGGATAGGCTTCCAGCCCTTCCCCTACCCGACTTACACCGCCGAATTGGCGACACGGCTCCAGCAGACCACCGTCGACGGCGATCGAACCTTCCTCGACGCCCTCGACCCTGCCTCAGTGCATGGAGAACTCGTCGAGGAGAGCCTGGTGCGATCGGCCATCGACACCGTCGGCGGGCCAGGGGTGTTCGGCCAGGCCGAGAATCTCACTCGCTCCGAGGTGATCGATGTCTGAACCGGGCAGGCGTCGGATACGGACAACGGCATGGAGTGGGCTTGGCTTGGCCACCGCCATCTTCGTGTGGTGGCTTCTGGCGGCGGTGGCCGCCCCCTCCGGGACACTCCTCGCCCGCTTCGGCCCGAGAGAAGCTCTCCCCGCCCTATTGGAGTTCATCACATCGGGCCGAGGCATCTCTCACAGTGTCGACACCCTGCGGCGTCTCATTCTTGGATTGGCAGCCGCGATAGGGGTAGGCACCGCGGTCGGGGTCACCACCGGACTGTCCCGCAGCGCCCGGGAAGCCACCTCCGGGGTCTTCCAGTTCCTGAGAATGATCTCACCACTCGCCTGGACCCCGATTGCGGTCGCCGCTTTCGGGATCGGAGACCCCCCGGTGCTCTTCCTGGTCGCCGTGGCCGCGGTGTGGCCGGTCATCCTCTCCACCGCCGCCGGGGTCGAACAGGTCGAACCAGGATGGCTGGCGGTCGCCAGGAGTCTCAACGCCACCCGACTCGAGACGGTCCGCCACGTCTACCTGCCCGCCATCCGAAGCCAGATCGGAACCGGTGTCAGACTCGCCCTGGGAACCGCGTGGATCGTCATCGTCCCCGCCGAGATGCTCGGGGTCGACTCGGGGCTCGGCTACGCCCTCCTCGACTCCCGAGACCGACTCGCCTACCCCGAACTGGTGGCCATCATCATCTGGATCGGCATCCTCGGCACCGTCCTCGACCGAACCATCCGACGCGCCACCCGCCCCCGGCTCAGCGGGGGACCCGCAACCCCCTCGAGCAGGCAGACCGACCCGACCTCGAGCCGGACGACCGGCCCACCCCGGTGAACCGCGCCTACGGGCCCGACCGGGCTGGTTCTACGGGGCGTCCCAGCCATGCCAGGACCGCACCTGCAGTAAAGAGCGGCCCGAAGAACAGCCAGAACGACGAGAACACGATCCAGCTGCCGGCGCTGGCGATCGCCATATACGCCGCGGCCCGCTTGGGCCTCGACCGTGACATTGCTCCTCCCCGTATCCCCAAAATGGGAAACCACAGGCCGGCCAGAAAGACACCTGATATCAGTAGGAGCTCGCCGCCCTCCAACTGCTCAAAGACACCGCCAACCAGAACGGTCATCAGAGCGAGGAGCCAGACGACCAGACCGACGGCGCCCCCGAAGATCCCAGCCAAACGGGCGACGGACAGCTTTCGGTTGTGAACTTCGACCAGTTTCCTTCTCCAGCTCGCTGATCGCCCACCAGCACCTTGCGGTCGAGGGTACGCCGCTCGAGATCTGGATCCAAGGGAGCAACGATTCGGCAGTCCCGACGCGATTCATCCCGGGCTCCGACCTCAAACACCCGGGCGAGGCGCTGGAGGACGTCTGATGGTCCGGGTATGCCATTATGCGGTTGTGGCACTCGATGAGTCTCAGGTGCCGATGAAGGTCCTCATCGCCGCCTTCTCATCGGCTGCGAAGGCGGCGCTGGTGGATCGCGGTTGGACCAAGCGCAGTGGGGACATCTACACCCTCGAACTTGGGGACGGATTCCTGGCTTGGCTTGGCCTCAATCGGGCGTCCAAGCATCACCCACTGGAGGTCAGCCCGGTCGTTGGTGTGGTCTACGAACCAGCCAGGAAACTCGAACAGCGGTTGAGCGGGTTGGCTCCCGCTATCACGCCAAGTCTCTCGGAGCCGCTTCGGTACCTCGCCGATGACCCGCCGGTGGCAGATTTGAGGGTGACGAACCCGGCTGACGCCGAGAGTGGTGCCGCCGAGCTGGTCCAGAGAATCGAGATGTACGGTCTTCCGTTCGTCAGGTCGCTGGCGACTCGTGACGCGCTTGCGACCGCACTTCGAGAACGAAGGCATATCGTCCGGGAGTACGCCCTCACCCGTCTCCCGGCCACCCTGGCATCGTTGGGCCTGGAGGCCGAAGCTCGCCAGGCGATGGCAGCGGGGTTGAAGGAGTTGGGCGATCGCACCGACCCAGCCGCCGATCGTGTCCGGGCGTTCGCCGAGGCACTTGCAAGCCACATGAGCGGATAATCAACGGCCGGGACTCAAAGATTGCAGGGCCTCAGAACCGCCCCCATCAACAATTCCCCGGCGAAATCGCACATTTGATTCAGCTGCTCGAGGTCGGCACCCCGGCATGCGGGCAACCTGCCTTCGCCCTCCCCACATCCCCACGAGCGATGAAGCTGCTATGCAGCGGACGATTCAAGTGGGGCTTTCTCCCACACCGACACGTGAGAGGTGCTGTCGGCGGTGAAGGGAGAACGTTGCCAGTCGCTCCAACGCTCTCGGAG
>CAYZKF010000034.1:2941-11997 GCA_964479135.1 uncultured Acidimicrobiaceae bacterium | reverse complement strand
GGTCGGCGAGATCGACGACCCGGGCACCTATCGCAAGGCGGGGGTGGAGCGGGCTGCCCTGGTCGTCGCCACCCGACGTGACACCACCAACACCAACATCGCCTTCACTGTCAGAGAGATCAACCAGCAGGTCCCGATCTCGGCCACCGCCGACTCCCACGCCTCCGTCGACATCCTCCATCTCGCCGGATGCACCCAGGTGGTCGAACTAGCCACCGTCCTTGGGGAGGCCATGGCCCAGAGGGTCCTCGGGACCTCGGGTCGGGCCCATATCGTCGGGGCGTTCGGCTCGATCCAGATCGCCGAGTCACGCCTCCGCGACACCTCTCGGGTCGGCGAGACCTTGGGTGACCTGGCGATCAGGGAGCGGACCGGGCTAACCGTCCTCGGCCTCTACGACCACGGTCAGATCCGGATCCCTGACCACGACGCCAGAGTCGCCGGGGACACCATCCTCATCCTCGGGGGCAATCAGCCCTCGATGTCGTCGTACGACACCACGTTCTCGGTGGCTCGGCCCGCCGAGCACTCGGTCCTGATCCTCGGTGGAGGCCGCGTCGGTCGAGCCGCCGCCAGTGTGCTCGGGCTCGGGGAGGTGACCCACACCATCGTCGAACGAGAGAAGGGTCGGGTGGCTTGGGGCCATCGGGTGGTCCAAGGTGACGCCGCCGAGCTCGGAGTTCTCCAGGAGGCTGGGTTGGACGATGCCACATCCGTCCTGGTCACCACTCACGAAGACGATATGAACATCTACCTGACCCTCTATTGCCGCCGGCTCCGACCAGGTGTCCAGATCCTGGCCAGGGCGGTCAACGAGCGCAACGTGACCACTCTCCACCGCGCCGGGGCCGATGTGGTGCTCTCTTACGCCTCGCTGGGTGCCACCGCCATCTGGAACACCCTGGGGATCAACCACCGGGTGGTCCTCGCCGAGGGCTTCGAGTTGTTTGCCGTGCCGGTCCCCGATGAGCTGGTCGGTCACACCCTCCACGACCCCGAGATCTCCCTGCTGACCGGTTGCCACATCGCCGCCATCACCGACCTGGCCGAGACCGAGATCTATCCCGGCGATGAAGTGCCCTCCGCGCCTGGGTATCAACTGCTGGTGATGGGGAATCGAAGCGATGAGAGTCGGTTCCGGGAGCGATACAGTCTCGGTCGAGGTGAACGCAGCCCGGGTGTCGACGATGGAGCTGTCGACCGAACCAGGGTCTAACCCGTCGCAACCAAGAAAGAGATCGCCAGAGATGTCGCTGTCCAGCCCTTCCGCCCGCGCCTGTGGCTATGAGGCGGTCTGGTCGGTGAGATCGGGTAGCGCGTGATAGCCGTCCTCGTCGTCCACGCTGCGGTAGCGCTCGTCTGTTTCCTCGCCGGGGGTCGGCTTGGCCGCCGCGCCCTCCTCCTCGGTGCTTTGGGGCCGCTATCCGCGGTGGTTCTCCTGGTCCGCTGGGCTTTCTCCGGCGGTGGCGTCGTGGTCGAGAGTGTCGACTGGCTCCCCGCCGTCGGGCTCGACCTCACCTTCCGACTCGACGGGTTCTCTGCCCTGATGGTCGCCCTGGTTGGTGGGGTGGGGGTCTTGGTCTTCGCCTACGCCGGGCCCTACTTCGGCAAACGTGAAGGTCTGGAGCGGTTCGCCGCCTATCTGGTGGTGTTCGCCGGCTCGATGTTCGGCTTGGTCACCGCGGACAATGTTCTGGTTCTCTTCGTCTTCTGGGAGTTGACCTCGGTGATGTCCTACCTGCTGATCGGGTTCGAGGACGACAATGCCGGGGCCCGGTCCAGTGCTCTCCAGGCCCTGTTGGTCACCGCCGCCGGTGGCCTCGCCATGCTCGCCGGGCTGGTGCTCCTCGCCCAGGCCGGTGGGACCTATTCATTGTCGGCTCTCCTCGCCGAACCGCCGACCGGCGGCGTAGTCGGGCCGGCGCTGGTGTTGGTCCTGCTGGGGGCGATGGCCAAGTCCGCCCAGTTCCCTTTCCACTTCTGGCTGCCCGGGGCGATGGCCGCGCCTACTCCGGTCAGCGTCTACTTGCATTCGGCGACCATGGTCAAGGCCGGGATCTACGTAGTCGCCCGGCTGGCGCCGGTCTACGCCCTTCTGGTCCCTTGGTGGGGTCCCAGCCTCGCGGTGATCGGGCTGGTGACCATGCTGGTCGGTGGCTGGCGGGCCCTGACTCGGAACGACCTCAAACAGCTTCTGGCACAAGGGACCGTTTCCCAATTGGGGTTCATGATGCTCCTGGTGGGGATGGGGATACCGGCTCTCACCTTCGCCGGGATGGCGATGATCCTCGCCCATTCGCTGTTCAAGGGCGCCTTGTTCATGGTCGCCGGGATCATCGACCACCAGGCACACTCTCGTGACATCCGGAGGCTCAGCGGGCTTCGACTACGTATGCCGGCAACCTTCTGGGTGTCGGTGGTGGCCGTTGCCTCGATGGCCGGTGTGATTCCCGTGTTCGGGTTCGTCAGCAAGGAGTCCGCTCTCGAAGGTCTGGTCAGCGGGGCCGAATGGTGGGTGACCTCCGGTGTGGTTCTCGGTTCGATGCTGACCGCGGCCTACGGGATACGCTTCCTCTGGGGGGCTTTCGCCACCAAGCCGGTTGACCGGGAGGCAAGCCTGATCGGGCCCGAGGTACAAGCCCCCGGTCTCGCCTTCCTTGGTCCGGCAGCACTGCTCGTCGCTCTTTCCATCGTCGGTGGTTTGGTCCCGGCGTTGTTTGACGGGCTGGTGGGCTCCTCGGCCACCGCGGTAGACCCCATGGCCGGGGACCAGCGCCTCGCCTTGTGGCATGGCTTCGGGCTCCCCTTGGCCCTCTCTGCGTTGGCATTGGCCGGGGGTTGGCTGCTGTGGCGTCGGCCAATGGCGCTGCTACGCGCTCTGACCGGCCGGGTCCCCGAGGGGGCACGGGTCTACGAAGTACTGCTGAAGGGGGTCAACGGTGTTGCCGATCGGCTCACCAGCATCCTCCAGAACGGGTCGCTCCCTGCCTATCTGGTGGTGATCGTCGGGGTCGCCGTGGTCGGGCCCACCGTGCTGATGGCGATGCATTGGCGTCAGCTGCCCGAGCTGGTGTTGGCCGAGTCTCCTGTCCAGGTGGTCACCGCGGTCTTGGTCATCGGTGCCGCGATCGGTGCGGTCATCGCCAAGAGACGCCTCGGGGCGGTGCTCTTCCTGGGCGCGGTCGGATACGGGGTGGCGGTCCTCTTCGTCATCCAGGGAGCCCCCGACCTGGCTTTGACCCAGCTTCTCGTCGAAACACTGGCGTTGGCCCTCTTCGTCCTGGTGTTGACCCGTCTCCCCGCCAGATTCGAGGTCCTGGCCACCCGGATCCGACGGTTCACGCGGATCGGGGTCTCGGTGGCGGCCGGCCTGGCCGCCATGGCCCTATCCCTTTGGATGGCGTCAGGCAGGGTGGCGCCCTCGCTGGCGCCCGAATTCCTCGCCCGGTCGGAGCCCGAGGGCGGTGGTCGGAATGTGGTCAATGTCATCCTCACCGACTTCAGGGCGCTCGACACCCTTGGCGAGATCACGGTTCTCGCCCTGGCGGCGATGGGGGCAATCGCCCTGGTCAAGGCGCGTCTTACCGAGAGCCCCGACCAGGAAGCCGGCGACCCGGTGACCGATGGAGGGGATACCGCACCATGATCCGCCGGCTCTTCATCCTCGATGTGGTCCTCGACGTGGTGATCCGGACCGCTGTGGTGTTCTCTCTCTTTTTGCTCTTCTCCGGGCACAACGCACCGGGTGGTGGGTTCATCGCCGGTCTCGTCGCCGGGATCTGCCTGATCCTCAGATACATCGCCCGTGGTGAGGATGCGATGGTCGCCCTGGTTCGAGCCCGGCCCGATCAGTTGTTCGGGTTCGGGCTGTTGACCGCGGTGACGGCCGGAATCGGGGGGTGGATCTGGGGCTCGGGATTCCTCGACAGCACCAAGTTCGAGATCGAGGTCCCGGTGCTTGGCGTGGTCAAGACGACCTCGGCGCTGCTCTTCGACATCGGGGTCTACGCGGTGGTGCTCGGACTGGCGGCGGCGCTGGTCGCCGCGCTCGGTGACGACAAGGAGCCCGACCGATGATCGTGGTCCTGGTGCTCACCATTGGGGTGCTCTACGGGTGTGGGGTGTACCTGATGCTGCAACGACATCTCAGCCGGATCGTCATCGGGCTGGCGGTTCTCGGTCATGGCGCCAACCTTCTCCTTCTCATGGCCGGGGGCCGTGCCGGTACCGCCCCGATCACCGGCCAGGAGGCGGGCCCTTACGCCGACCCCCTTCCCCAGGCGTTGGCGCTGACCGCCATAGTCATCACCTTCGGGGTCAGCGCCTTCCTCCTCGCTCTCGCCTATCGGAGCTGGGTGCTCAACCGGTCGGACGAGGTCGAAGACGATATCGAAGATCGCCGGATCGCCGAGCTGATTGCCGCACGGCAATCCACGGCGCGCGGCGAGCCGGGCGACACCGTGGTGACCGAGCCATGACGCTGATCGTCCTCCCCATCGTCCTTCCCTTGGGAGCGGCAGCGATCTCGACGATGATGGGCCCATTCCCCCGTTCCCGGCGCCTCCTCGGGGTGATGACCCTGGGAGCGACCATCGTTGCCTCGCTCTACCTGCTCACCCAGGTCTCCGACGGGTCGGTCTTGGTGGCCCATGTTGGGGGTTGGGTGTGGCCCCTGGGGATCACCCTCGTCGTCGACCTGCTGGCGGCGATCATGGTGGTGGTCTCCTCGGTGATGCTCCTCGCCGTCCTGATCTATGCCATCGGGAGCCCTCGAACCGAGGACACCGTCACCTTTTTCCACCCGGTCTATCTGATCCTCGCCGCCGGAGTATCCCTCTCCTTTCTCACCGGCGACCTGTTCAACCTGTTCGTCGCCTTCGAGGTGACCTTGATGGCCAGTTACATCCTGATCACCTTCGGGGGTTCGAGAGCCCAGGTCCGTCACGGGATCACCTACATCGTGATCAGCCTGGTCGCCTCGACCCTGTTCATCACTGCGGTGGGGCTGATCTATGCCGCCACCGGGACGGTCAACATGGCCGATCTGTCGGTCAAGCTGGCCGAGATCGATCCCGGTCTGCGGGCCGGTCTCGGGATCCTGTTCCTGGTGGTGTTCGGGATCAAGGCCGCCATCTTCCCCTTGTTCTTCTGGCTCCCTGACTCCTATCCGGTGGCACCGTCACCGGTCACTGCCATCTTCGCCGGGCTTCTCACCAAGGTCGGCGTCTACGCCATCATCCGCAGCCAGACCCTTCTTTTCGGCGACCCGGGACCTTCGGTCCTCCTCCTCACCGTGGCTTCCCTGACCATGGTCGTCGGCGTTCTCGGCGCCATCTCCCAGGACGACGTCAAACGCATCCTCAGCTTCCACATCATCAGCCAGATCGGGTACATGATCTTCGGGCTGGGACTGTTCACCGTCGCCGGTCTGGCCGCAACCGTCTTCTATGTGGTCCACCACATCATCGTCAAGACCACCCTCTTCCTGGTCGGGGGTCTGATCGAGGAAAGGACGGGGACGGCGGCGTTGCGTCATCTCAGCGGTCTGCTCCATCTGAGCCCGATGCTCGCCGTCCTGTTCATCCTCCCCGCTCTCAGCCTGGCTGGAGTCCCACCCCTCTCCGGGTTTGTGGCCAAACTCACCCTGATCCAGGCGGGTCTCGAAGTCGGGGCCTTCATCACGGTGGCCGTGTCACTTCTGGTCAGCGCCCTGACCCTCTTCTCGATGACCAAGATCTGGGGTGGGGTGTTCTGGGGCAAGCTCGACGAACAGACCCTGGCGCGTAACGGCGGCGGGTCGGGCTTCCCGGCCCTGATGGTGGCCCCCACCGTGTTCCTGGTGGTGGTCAGTCTGGCGTTCGTGGTGGCTGCCGCCCCTCTCTATGCCCTCGGGGAATCGGCGGCATCCGGATTGATCGACCCTTCAACCTATGTGGCCGCGGTGAGCAACCGATGAGACGTGTCATGGTCTCGGTGGCATGGCTCACCCTGGTTTGGGTGGCGTTGTGGGAATCGTTGACCTGGGCGAACATCGCCGGTGGCCTCCTCGCCGGGATCGTCACCGTGATCCTGGTCCCACCCCGGCCCGACACCCTGACCGTGGGCTCCCGGCCCATCGCCGGTCTCAAGCTCTTCTTCGTATTCCTTTGGAAGCTGGCTCAGGCTTCGATCGCGGTGGCCTGGGAGGTGGTCACACCCGGAGACACCACCAATCCGGCGGTGATCACCGTTTCGCTCCAAACCCGGTCCGAGGGGATAATCACCTCGGTGGCGAACATGGTCTCACTGACACCGGGCACCCTGACTCTCGACGTCGACCCCGACACCCGGACCCTGTACATCCACGTCCTCCACTTCATCTCGGAGGAGGCGACACGGGCCGATGTCCACACCCTGGAACGTCTCGCCATGGCCGCCTTCCCGGCGGCCAAGTCGACCGGATCGAGCGATCGGAACCGCCGATGATCGAGGTGGTCTCGGTGATCGCCCTCGGCCTCCTCTCCGTGGCCGCCCTCCTCTTTCTCGGCAGGATGCTGTTCACCCGGGTGTTGGCCGACCGGATGGTGGCCCTCGACGCCCTCCTCCTCTCGGTGGTCAGCGGGATTGCCGTCCAGGCGGCCCGCACCGGCGACGAGACCTACTTGACCGTGATGGTGGTGGCCTCCCTTCTCGGTTTCGTCGGCACCGCCCTGGTCGCCCGATTCATCACGAGGAAGGGGATCTGAGTGGAGGTCGTCGCCAGCGTGCTCATTCTCCTCGGGGCGACCCTCACCGTCCTCGCCGCGGTAGGCTTGATCCGTTTCCGTGACCTCTTCACCAGGATGCACGCCGCCACCAAGCCGGCAACCCTCGGTCTGTTCCTCATCCTGGCGGGGACCGCACTGGTCATGCCCCAGACCAACACCGTTGCCAAACTGATCCTGGTGATACTCCTCCAGTTCGTCACGGCGCCGGTCGGCGCCCATCTCATCGGGAGAGCCGCCTTCCGGGCCGGGGTCGAGATGGTGCCCGAGACCTTCCTCGACGAGCCGTCCGCCCGTCTCCGCCCGGGAGGGGGGGACCGCGGATGAGCCAACGTCCCATCGTGATGTTTCTCTGTGTCCACAACGCCGGGAGGTCGCAGATGGCCGCCGGGTTCATGCGTCATCACGGCGAGGGTCGCGTCGATGTCTTCTCCGGGGGCTCGGAGCCGGCCGACTCGCTCAACCCGGCGGTGGTCGAGGCGATGGGCGAGAAGGGGATCGACATCACCGATCAGACCCCGCAGGCATGGTCGGACGAGGTCATCGGCACCGCCGACGTGGTGGTGACCATGGGGTGCGGCGACACCTGCCCGTATTACCCGGGGACCCGGTATGTCGACTGGGAGCTGGAGGACCCGTCGGGAAGATCGCTCGAGGAAGTCCGGGCCATCCGCGACGACATCGAACGGCGGGTCGAGGCACTGCTCGGCGAGCTGGCCCCGGCTTCAGCTGAGTGAAACCAGGGGTTGGCCGCCGAGGACCGATCGGACGAAGTCGGTGCGGTCTTCGGCGATCTGGAACCAGGCCCACTTTCCCCGCTGCTCCCTGGTGATCAAACCGGCTTCGACCAGGCGGGACAGGTGATGGCTGACCGTGGCCTGACTCCGGCCCAGCGGATCGGTGAGGTCGCAGGCGCAGACCTCACCTTCGGCGACACTGGCGATGATGCTGAGGAGACGGATCCGCACCGGGTCGGCGAGGACCTTGAAGGATTCGGCCAGCTCCTCGGACTGGGCCACGGACAGGCTGTCCTCGGTTATAGGGACGCAGCAGTAGTCGGTCTGTGACACAATCCCAGGCTAACACATTGACGGCCATCGATATATCGGATATGCTCCACGTATCGATCGGCTTCGATATGAAAGGGAGTGCCGAGATGAGTGACCAAGTCGAGCTTCGGGAGAAGGTCCGGGCGCGCTACGCCGCCAGCGCCGTCTCCTCGGGAGGGTGTTGTGGACCCCAGGGATGTGGTCCTGATCCCACCCTGACCACCGACCTCACCGCCGGGACTTACAGCGTCGACGAGTTGTCGGCGATTCCCGACGCCGCCGCCCTGGCCAGTCTCGGCTGTGGCAACCCAACTGCGGTAGCCGACCTCGCACCCGGAGAGACCGTCCTCGACCTCGGCTCCGGTGGGGGCATCGACGTGCTCCTCTCCGCTCGTCGGGTCGGTCCTGAGGGCTTCGTCTACGGGTTGGACATGACTGACGAGATGATCGATCTGGCCCGAAGCAACGCCGTCGAGGCAGGTGCGACCAACGTCGAGTTCCTCAAGGGGTTCATCGAAGAGATCCCCCTCGATGCCGGTGCGGTCGACGTGGTCATCTCCAACTGTGTGATCAACCTCTCGGTGGACAAGGCAGCCGTGTTCGCCGAGATCCACCGCGTTCTCCGCGACGGGGGTCGGGTCGGATTCACCGACATCGTCGCCGCCGACTCGCTGACCCCCGAAGAGAGGGCCGAACGGGGCGACTGGGTGGGGTGTATCGCCGGGGCGCTCTCCTACACCGAGTACCGCAACGGCCTGGAACAGGCCGGCTTCACCGACATCGAGTTGATCCCCACCCACCAGGTGGCCGAGGGGATGGACTCGGTGATCATCAGGGCGGTCAAGCCGGCGATGTCCTGAAGAGTGAGGCTGGCTAGCTTTGGGTCCCGGATTGGGATCGGTAGGAGATGTCGTTACGTGACGAGTTGATCGGGTTGGAGGGCCTGTTCTGGGAGTCTGCGGGAAATCCCGACTTCTACCAGGACCGATTCGCCGACGAAGGGGTGATGGCCTTCCACGTCGGGGTGATGACCAAACCCGACGTGGTCGCCTCGATGGCTGGGGCCCCGGAGTGGGCCAGCTACACCATCGACGATCCGTTGGTGATCGAGATCAGTGACGACGTTGCCTCGCTCACCTACACCACCGTTGCCTTCTCCCACGACTCCGCTGAGGCGTACCGGGCCGCCCTCACCAGCGTCTACGCCCGGCGCGATGGCGAGTGGGTGTTGGTCCTCCACCACCAGACTCCTCTGACGATCTAG
>CAYZKF010000034.1:0-2841 GCA_964479135.1 uncultured Acidimicrobiaceae bacterium | reverse complement strand
TTCAGGTAGTCTGCCGGCGAGGCGATGGGGCTCGCCGAAACCGCCCGCACGGGCTGATGGCTCCTGGCACATCTGAGGAGTCATGCCCGAGCCCACCCCGATCGCCGTCCCCCGACAAGAACACTCGACTCTCGAGCCGGGGGCACTGGCCGCCATCGGGCTGGGAGGTCTGGCGGGCTCGGCGGTCCGGGCCGCGCTGGAATGGTTGATTCCCGTAGGCGAAGGGGTCTTCCCGTTGTCGATCCTGACAGTCAATCTGGTCGGCTCGCTGTTGGTCGGTTGGTTTCTCGCCTTCCACGACGGGAGGGGTTGGGGAGGGCGGAGCCTCCAGTTCTGGGCGATCGGGATGCTCGGCTCGCTGACCACAATGTCGGGTTTCAGTGTGGCGGCTTTCAAGCTGGTCTCCTCAGGTGCGATGGGGACGGCCCTGGGGTTTACCGCCGCCTCTCTCGTCGGCGGCTTCGGGCTCTTCCTCGCCGGACACCGTTTGGGGTCGCGGCGATGAGGTTTCTGGCGATGGCCTTGGCCGGAGCGATCGGCGCCGTGGCCCGCCACGCCTTGAGTGTGTTTGCCCAGCAGAGGTCCAACTCGACATTCCCCGTGGGCACTCTCACCGTGAATCTGGTCGGGTCGGCGCTGGCAGGTCTGCTATTGGGAGCCGTCGGAATCGAGACGACGGCGAGTCTGATCTCTTTCGGCTTCTTGGGGGGCTTCACCACTTTCTCCACTTGGGTGGTGGAGACCACCCGTCTCGCGGTACTCGACGGTCTGCGCACCCGGGCGGTGGTCTACCTGTTGGTGACGATGGCAATCGGGATTGCCCTGGCCGCCGGAGGTTATGGTCTGGCGGTCGCCCTCATCCGAACAGGCTGACCGCTCCCCACACGGTGAGGATGACCCCAACCACCATCATCCATCGGACCCGGCCTTTGCGGTAGGCGGCCTCGCGGACTCCTTTGGGCACCTCACCTTTGCGGTGTTTCCACCAGGCGAAGCCGTTTCCCAGGATCAGGGCCAGCCCCAGGGCCAGCACCAATTGGGGGAACAGGGTGTCGATGTCGAGGAAGTCGGTCACTGACCCGACGGTACCCCCGATAGGCTCAGCCCGTGAACGTGTCAGTCTCTGCTCCGGCGAGCACCGCCAACCTCGGCCCGGGGTATGACTGTCTTGCCATGGCCCTTCTCCCGCGCTGCTCGGTCGACGCCTCACCGTCGGATGAATGGACGGTGACTCATCGGGGCTCACACGCTCCTTCGCCAGGCGAAGACGACGCGGTCCTCGCCGCCGCCCGCAAGGTGGCCTCCGGCCCACTCGAGCTGGTGGTGGTCAACGAGATCCCCATCGGGAAAGGTCTGGGCTCGTCGGCCGCTGCCCTGGTCGCCGGGGTGGCCGCCGCCCTCCTTGCCTCGGGTGGGGAGGCGGCGCCCGATCGGGTCTATCGAGCCGCCGCCGAGATGGAAGGTCACAAAGATCAGGCTGCGGCAGCGGTCTACGGGGGTCTCATCCTCATCCCCGCCGAGGGGATGCCGACGAGACTCCCCCTCCATCCCACCTTGCGGCCACTGGTGGCGGTACCCGACAACTCGCTGTCGACATCGGTCGCCCGTCGGGTCGTGGAGCGGACCCAGCCCCTCGATGTCGTGGTCCGGAGCCTGGCCCGATTGTCGGCACTGACCGCCGGCCTGATCACCGGCGACCCGGGGCTGTTGGCCGCGGCCCATGGCGACGAGATCCACGAAGCCCCACGGGCGGCGATCAGCCCCGAGGTGGTCGCCCTGATCGAGACCGCCCGAGCCGCCGGCGCCTTCCATGCCGCTCGTTCCGGGGCGGGCCCGTCGGTCCTGGCCCTGGTCGACCAGGAGACCGCCCCGGGGGTCAAAGCGGCCCTGGAGCGGAAGGGTGCGGTGGTCCTCGACGGTCCGATGGACACCACCGGTCTGGTGGTGTCGAACCCGGTGTGAGGGGACCACAAGCAGCGTTGTCGCCCGGGTGGCGAGGGGAACCTCAGGTGTCGGTGCGACGTCTCAACGGTGTGACTGGTCGCGTCCTGGCGGTCCTGGCGGTGGTGTCGTTGGTGGTCGCCTGTGCCCAGGGGACCGGCAATACGGGTTCGTCGGGCGCGGGGGTTGCCCAGCCGGTGCTTTTGTTGCCCAGTGCCGGTTTGGAACGGGCCGACCCGGTGGCCGAGGCACCGGTTGGGGAGTTGACCAGGGGATTGAACAACGCCGGGTTCGGCTTGTGGCGTATTCAGGCCATCGAGGAGAATCTGGTGTTCAGCCCGGCCAGCATCGGACACGCCTTGTTGATGGCTCGTGCCGCCGCCGACCAATCGACTGGCGCCGCTATCGACAAGGCCTTCGGTCTCCCCGCCGGTTTGGGAGCGCATCAGGCGTGGAACGCCACCGACCAGCTGATCTCGGGTTCTGCGAATGCCGAAGATGAGCTCACGGTGAGGATCGCCGATCGGATCTGGCCCCGTCTCGACGTGACACCCGACCAGACTTGGGTGGACTTGCTTGCGGTCGAACATGGTGCCAGCACCGAGACCCTGGACTTCTCGGCTGATCCCGATGGCAGCCGCGAGGCGATCAACACCTGGGTCGGCGACCAGACCGAGGGGTTGATTCCCGAGCTGCTTCCCGAGGGGTTCATCGACGACCAGACCGTCCTGGTCCTTACCGACGCCATCTACTTCAATGCCCGATGGCAGACGGTGTTCGGCAAATACCCCAACGTCAAAGACGTCTTCACCCAGTTGGACGGTTCGTCAGTCGACACCGAATATCTGCACGAGCTCGAGATAGCCGACCGGCGAGGAGCTGGCGACGGATTCGTCGGTG
>CAYZKF010000033.1:0-12042 GCA_964479135.1 uncultured Acidimicrobiaceae bacterium | reverse complement strand
GCAGCCGCGTCGATCGAGATGGTGAAGGCGGTCCGCCGGACGTCGGTGTTCTTGACCACCATCATCGGCACCTCGAGCTCATCGAGGCGCTCCCCGACGATGGGGAGACAGATGATCCCGCTGGTGTGCCGGAGCATGAATCCCAACTTCTCGGGAGTTGCCGCTTCGGCAGCGAGGATCAGGTCGCCTTCGTTCTCCCGGTCCTCGTCGTCGACCATGATCACCATCTCCCCCCGGGCGATGACGGCGACGATCTCCTCGATGGAAGCGAAACTCACCTTCCCACCGCCATGAGCCTCTGCACGTATTTGGCGATGACGTCGGTCTCCAGATTGACCGCGTCACCTGCCTCCAATGAGCCCAGGGTGGTCAGTTCCAGGGTGTGAGGTATGAGGGCAACTGCGAACATGGTCGGGGTCACCGAGGAAACAGTCAGGCTCACCCCGTCGACCGTGATCGAGCCTTTCTCGACGATCTGCTCGAGGAGATGCCGGTGTGGGGCGATGGTGAGGATCACCCCCGACTCTCCGCTCTCCAGGCCGACGACCGACCCGGTTCCGTCGACGTGACCCTGGACGATATGACCGTCGAATCGGCCATCCGCGGACATCGCCCTCTCCAGGTTGACCTCGTCTCCCACCGCTAGACCGCCGAGATTGGTCCGCGACAGGGTCTCGGCGACCACGTCGAATCGGGCGCCGGTGTCTGTGGTCTCGACGACGGTGAGACACACCCCGTTGATCGCCACCGAGCTCCCCACCGGGGCACTTGCCAACCCTGGCGCCGAGATGACCAGCGTCGCTCCCCCCTCTCCGAGACCGGCCACCTTGCCCTTTTCCTCGATGATTCCTGTGAACATCCTGTCTACCGTTGGAAATCGACGCGAACGTCACCGTCAAGGCTACGCAACCCGGTGACGGAGACAACATCGGCGTCGCCGATGGTGGCGAACACACCGCCGAGAGGCGCTCGACCTACCCCTCCTCCAAGTCGGGCACCCAGGTAGGCGACACCGTGTTGGATCACCCCGGCCCGCCACCACTCCCCTGCCAGGGTCGGCCCGCCCTCGAGGAGGAGATCGATGTACCCCAGGTCGGCCAGGGCCCGGCAGGTGGCTGCCGGATCGGGTCTTCCCGCCTCACCCTCGACGACGACCAGGGTGCCCGAGGGGAGCGGCCTCTTGTCGGTTGAGACCACGACCGGGCCCCGCTCCCAGATCGCCGCGGATTCCGGGAGATCGGCCACCCCGGCGACCACCACCGCCATCGGCTGCTCTCCGTGGTATCCGGCGAGGCGGACCGTCAAAATCGGGTCGTCGGCCCGAAGAGTTCCAGCTCCCACCACCACCGCGTCTTTCTCCGCCCTCAGTAGGTGGGCGTCTTCCCGAGCGGCCGGTGATGTGACCCACTTCGACGTGGAGTCGACGGCGGCGACCGAGCCGTCCAGAGTCATCGCGTACTTGAGGGTGACCATTGCCAGACCGGTGCGCCGATGGTGGAAGTAGGCAGGGTCGAGTTGGAGGGCGTCTTGGGCCAGAACTCCCTCGGTGACCTCGACCCCCATCTCCCGAAGACGGGCGTGTCCCGATCCAGCGGTTCTCGGGTCGGGATCCTCTACCGCGCTCACCACCCGGACAATGCCGGCGGCGAGCACCGCGTCGACACAGGGTGGGGTGCGACCCTGATGGTTGCAGGGCTCGAGGGTGACATAGAGGGTTCCTCCCCTGCTCCTGTCGCCGGCCTGGTCGAGGGCAACCACCTCGGCGTGAGGACCTCCCGGGCCGGGATGGGCACCCTCGCCGACCACCTCGCCTTTGGCGTCGAGCACCACCGCCCCCACCCGCGGGTTGGGATGGGTCCTGGCATCACGGGCCAGGCCAACGGCTCGCGCCATATGGCGCCGGTCCGTCACCTCAGCTGGTGCGACGATCGATGCGGTAGGTGGAACCGGGTTGTTTCTTAGCGAACTCTTTCATCTCCACCGCAATCGCCGACGCCTCCCATTGTGTGCCGATCTCGCGCACGTCGGTCGACGCTACACCGAGTGACAGCGACACCACGGGGAAGGCGTAACGCTCTCCCCGGCGATCGATGACCTCGATATAGCCGCGGAGGGCGTCGGCGGTGTCGTAGAGATCGAGGATCCCGTCGTCGAAACGCTCGATGACCTCTTTGCAGAACGACTCGGCCACCTCGGGGGGAGTTATCGAAACGAAGTCGTCACCGCCGATGTGACCGATGAAAGACCCCCCGATATCCAGCGCCTGAGCCGCCTCGGAGAAACATCGGGCACAGAAACGGATCACTTCGTCTCCCCGCATGAACCCGTAGTGGTCGTTGAACGCCTTGAAGTTGTCCAGATCGCCATGTACCAGGGCGAAGTGCCGTCCCTCTCGGATGCTGGCCTCGATCTCGGCGGTGATCTTGAAGTTCCCCGGCAACCCGGTGAGTGGCGACAGGTCACGGGCAGCCTGGGTGCGTCGGAGGACGGAGCGGACCCGGGCGGCTAGCTCGGTGATGTCGAACGGCTTGGTTATGTAGTCGTCGGCTCCGAGTTCCAGACCCCGCACCCGGTCTTCGGGGAGTCCGCGAGCGGTGAGGAGAATGATGGGGATATTGGCGGTCGATGCCTGACTGCGAAGACGGTGGAGGGCAGTGAGCCCGTCCATTCGGGGCATCATGATGTCGAGGACGATCGCATTGGGCGGATTGGCCGTCGCCTTCTGCAGAGCGTCCTCCCCGTCGATTGCGGTCTCCACCTCGAACCCGTCGAGCTCGAAGTTGATCTTGACCACGGTGAGGATATCCGGATCGTCGTCGGCGACGAGGACACGTTCACTCATTCGAATCCATTGCCCTTCTCAACTCTGCTATCGCTTGCGGAGGGTCGTCGGCCCGAAACACGGCCGACCCTGCCACCACCACCGTCGCCCCGGCCTCTACGACCTGACGAGCATTGGAAGCGGTAACACCTCCATCGACCTGAATATCGGTTGGCAATCCCCTGTCCTCAACCCATTCTCTGGCCGATTCCACCTTGGCCAATACATGGTCGAGGAATGACTGCCCTCCGAACCCGGGCTCGACACTCATCACCAGCACGACGTCGCACAGCTCGACGAACGGGGCCACCCCTTCAAAAGGTGTTGCCGGATTGATGACCAGCCCGAAGGCCAGACCAGCCTCCCCGGCCTTGACTGCGGCATCTGTCGGATCAGGCACTGCTTCAATGTGCATGGTGACCTGGTTCACTCCGGCAGCCGCCAGCTCCGACAGATAGTCGGCGGGGTTGGTGGTCATGAGATGACAATCGAAGTAGAGGTCGGTGACTTGGCGAATGCTCTGGATCACCGGGATCCCGAATGAGATGTTGGGGACGAAGTGTCCGTCCATCACATCGAGATGCAACCAATCGGCGTGGTCTTCGATGAGGCGAATCTGGTCTTCGAGACGGGCGAAGTCGGCGGCCAACAGCGAGGGAGCCAGTTTGGTCTGGCCGTTCATGCTCCGAGTGTAAGACGTCAACCCACCACCCCTTCCGAACGATGACGACCGCGGACCCAGTCCTCTCCACTTTGGGGGCGACGACCGGGAGGCTGGAGGATGGTCAAGGCGACTCCCGTCCCGCCGACAGTCACCACCGGTATCCCGTCCTGGGCCTCCCACCTACCTGCACCGGGTGGATGCCCTCCGGCCCGTGCCCCGAGAATCTTGTGAGTCTTGCCATCGATGTCGAGCACTGCTCCCGGGGCCGGTGCCAGCGCCCGAACCCTGCCCAGGAAGACCGCTGGTTCGTCGTCCTGGCTCAGGGCCCGGTCGGCGGCGGTGATCTTGGCGGCATGTGTCATTCCATCGTCAGACTGGGCCACCGGAACCGCCTCACCACTGAGGTATCGGGGAATCACCGAGACCAGGAGACGTGCCCCGAGAACGGCGAGACGGTCGGTCAGAGACCCGGCGTTCTCCGAAGGGTGTATGTCAACCGCCTGTGCGGTGACCACCGGGCCGGTATCCAGTCCCTCGTCGAGGCGGATGATGGTCACGCCGGTCATCGAGTCACCTGCCATCAACGCCCGCGCCACCGGCGCCGCCCCTCTCCATCTGGGGAGAAGAGAGAAGTGGATGTTGAGGATCCCGTGGCGGGGATAGTCGAGGACCTCGCCGGGTAGGATCCGGCCATAGGCGACCACGATGCCCAGATCGAACTCGCCTCCAGCGCCGACGGCCTCGATCAACTCCGGCGTGCTGCCCGGTTGGGCCACTTCGATCCCCGCGCCGAGAGCATGATCCTTGACGGGTGACGACACCGGAGTGGCCGACCTACCTTTGGGACGGTCGGGTTGTGTGACCACCAGACCCACCTGGTAGCCGTCGACGAGGGCACCAAGGGCGGGCACAGCCTCCCTCGGTGTGCCGAAGAACAGGATCCGTGTCATCGAAGACCCAGATTCTCGTCCCTGAGCTCCTGGAGCGCCTTCTTACGGACTCGCTTGGGCAGGTGGTCGAGGAGGAGCCCCCCGTCGAGATGGGCGACCTCATGCTGGAGAATCCGACCAATCAGCCCGTCACCCGAATACTCCACCTGGTGGCCATGGAGGTCGAGGGCGCGCACACGGGCGAAATCGGGTCTGGTGATCTCCCAGTAGCGGTGGGGCACCGAGAGACAGCCTTCTTCGTACTCAAAAGACCCCGAGGTCTCGACCATCTCGGGGTTGATCATGACCCGTGCCCCGAGATCATCCTGGGCGTCGAAGACCGCGATTCGACGGGACACCCCGACCTGATTGGCAGCCAGCCCCACGCCGGGAGCCTGGTACATGGTCTCGATCATGTCTTTGACCAGAACCCGAACCGTGTCGTCGATGTCATCGACCGGCTTCGTGACCATGCGAAGCCCGGGGTCGCCAAAGGTGCGGATGGGAAGGAGCGTCATCGAGCGGGGAGGGTAACCCCCTACTTGGAGCTTCGACTGTCGGAGCAAGGGAACACTCGAGGCGTGCGGCGAGGCGACAAGAGCGCTCGGGCGGATGACAGCCCGTCCTCAGAAATCGATGGGGTCGGCGTCAATCCTGACCGTGGCCCCCTTCTCCCTCCAGGTTGCGGCCAGGGCGCGGAGTGCCGGCCGAACCTTGGTCAGGTCTCCGGCGACCAGCCAGCGCCGCCCTGTCTCAATGGGCATCGGCCCGTGGATCTCG
Organism: uncultured Acidimicrobiaceae bacterium; assembly: GCA_964479135.1. Taxonomy (GTDB): domain Bacteria; phylum Actinomycetota; class Acidimicrobiia; order Spongiisociales; family ZC4RG35; genus ZC4RG35. Next base: position 6,848 of record CAYZKF010000033.1, on the reverse strand, counting down.
ACCGGTTGGAGTGTGGCAATCGCCTCCTCGACGCCCTCTGGGGATTCACCCCGCACTTCTATGGCGATCATCTCTTTGGCAGGAGGCAGCCCGAGACGTGCCCGATCGAGGAGAACCCTCTCCAGATAGGGGATCGGGTCGCCCTTCCTCAGAGTCTCGACCAGGTCGGAACGGGGATCGATGGTCTGGACCATCATTCGCCTTCCCCGCCCGGGTCGGAGCGTGTTGCCCAGCCGGGCGAGCTGACGCAGTGCCTCCTCGCTCCCCCGGTACCCGCTCCCCGACACCATGAAATCGACATCCACCGCCACCGCCAGGCTGACCGGGTCGATTCCGGCGAGGTCACGCTCGGTACCGACCGAGACGAAGGCGGGTGCCGGATACAAGGCGGCTGCCCCTGCCCCCAGACGTTGGTTCACCTCATCGACCACGACCGGCGCCATCTTGTGGCCGGTGAGAAGGAACGCTCTCTCGCCGGCGTCGACCGCCACCGCCCTCAGTGCCGCCACCACCACCTCGGAGATCGTCCCCGACCCGGGTTTGTCACCCGAGCGGTCGACCACTTCGACCAGGCCCCAGGCCCGGCGGCCCACCGCCATCGTCGCCGCCCCCGCTGCCAGCAACTCCACTGATGGGGTGGGACCGAAGAAGACAGGGTTGAAACCCTCGATCCTCGCTCTGGTCCGGATCATCTCTCTGACATGAACGGTGGGAGTCTGGCGATCTTTCATCGCCCGTCGGCCCTCCTCGACCACCACGGCCAGACCGAGGCCGGCGATCCCCCACGACGCCACCCGCTGAGTGCCCACCAGGATGACTCCGCGGTGGCGGGCCCTGTCCCATGCCCTGGTCACCGCGGCGTCGTCATCGGGAGACACCGCGATCACCCGGGAACCGAACACGACCTCTGCCCTGGCGCTTATCGCCGAGACCTCGGTCCCGGTGGCGGCGAGGATCAACACGCTCCCGGCCTGCTCCAGGATCGGAGCCAGGCTCTCCACCCACTCCAGGTCCTGCCACCGACCGATCATGGCCAGGGGTGGCATCCGTCGGCCATCGGCCGTCGACCTGGCGAAACCGGTCAGCGGGTGCTCGCTCCGGGTGTCGGGGATGGGCTCGACCGGTTTCCCGCCGGGATCACCGGGAAGATTGGGAGGGGTCGCCTTGGCCAGGACGACCGAGAACGGAGCCACATAATGCTGAGCGGCCCAGTTGAGACTGCGCTCCAGGCCGGCGTCGAACACCGGAGACGACCCGGAGATCCCCGAGACGTCCTTTAGCTTCGCCTCAGGTCGTTCACCGACCTCGACCACCCAACCCCGGACCCGGCGTCCCGATAGGGGTACGCGCACAATCGACCCCACCCGGAGCTCCGACCGCAGGTGCTCCGGGATCGAATACCAGAACCCGGCGTCGACGGCGAAGCTGGGGATGTTGGGGACAACCCTGGCCGCGGGAACGGTCAGAGACCCGCTGCCGACCGGATCGCCTCGACCCGATCGAGCCGTTCCCACGAGAACTCCGGTCTGCCAAAGTGGCCGTAGGCTGCGGTAGGAGCGAACACCGGGCGGGTGAGCTCGAGCGCCTCGATTATCGCTGCCGGCCTGAAGTCGAAAACCTCGCCGACCACCTCGATGATCTTCTCGGGCGCGATGGTCTCGGTGCCAAAGGTGTCTACGTCGATGGAGAACGGCTCCGGGCGCCCGATCGCGTATGACACCTGGATCTCGAGACGGTCGGCAACCCCGGCCGACACCAGGTTCTTCGCCGCCCATCTCGCCGCGTAAGCCGCCGAGCGGTCGACTTTGGTGGCGTCCTTGCCCGAGAAGGCCCCGCCCCCGTGACGTGCGTAGCCACCGTAGGTATCGACGATGATCTTCCGTCCGGTCAACCCGGTGTCGGCCACCGGACCCCCGATGACGAACCGGCCACTCGGGTTGAAGATGAACTCGACCGCCGGTGACAGCATGTCTGCGGGCACCACCTCGGAGACCACCAGATCGAAGATGTCGCGACGCATCTGCTCGTGGTCGACACCATCGGCATGGTGTGTCGAGATCAAGATCTTCTCCACGGCGATGGGTCGATGATTCTCGTATCGGACCATCACCTGGGTCTTGCCGTCGGGCCGCAGATAGTCGACCTTGCCGGTCTTACGGACCTCGGCGAGCTGCTCGGCGAGCCGATGGGCGAGGAAGATGGGAAGAGGCATCAGCTCTTCAGTCTCGGTGACGGCGAAGCCGAACATCAGCCCCTGATCCCCGGCTCCCATGTCGCGGTCGACTCCGGCGGCGATATCGACGCTCTGCTTGTCGACCCGGTTGAGCACCTCGACGGTGGCACCTGCGAACTCGGGATCGAACCCGTCGTATCCGATCCGGGTGATGGTGTCACGGACGATCGATTCGATGTCGAGGTCACCATCGGCGGTTATCTCCCCCCCGACCACGGCGAGCCGGGTGGTGACGAAGACCTCACACGCCACACGAGCCCCAGGGTCGTTGGCGAGGGCGGCATCGAGGACCGAATCAGAGACGGCGTCGGCGAGTTTGTCTGGGTGGCCCTCGGTGACCGACTCGGAGGTGAAGAAAGACCGCATCGACGGGCGAGATTAACCCTGTCGGGAACGGTCGGCGATGGCCAGGTCGAGAAGACGTGACGCCACCTCGGATTTGGAGAGCATCGGCCAGGCGTCGGTCTCACCGGAACGGTCGATGATCACCACGCGATTGGTGTCGGTCCCGAACCCCGATCCTGGCTCGGTGACGTCGTTGTACACCATCAGGTCGACGCCTTTGCGTCTCGCCTTGTCCACCGCCCGGTCGACGTCGCCGGTCTCGGCGGCGAATCCGATCACATAGGGTCGGGGCTGGCGGGCGACCACTGTGCCCAGGATGTCGGGGTTGGGTGTGAGGGTGATCGAATCGAGCCCTCCTTCCCTGGGGATCTTGGCCTCCTCCGGTGCGGAAGGGCGAAAGTCGGCCACCGCCGCCGCCATGACGGCGATGTCGGCGCTGGTTCCCTCCACCGCCTCCAGCATCTCCATGGCGGTCTCCACCTCGACCACTTTCACCGAGGGGTGTACCGGGACCTCCGAAGTGGTGATCAGGGTTACCTGATGACCGCGTCGTGCCGCTTCGTTGGCGATGGAGTGGCCCATCTTGCCTGTGGATCGGTTTCCCAGGAACCGGACCGGGTCGATCGGCTCTCTGGTCCCCCCGGCGGTGATCAGCACTCGCAGCGATGATCCGGGTGGGGTGAAGATCGACTCGATCGCCTCGAGCACCGACTCCGGCTCCGACATCCGCCCGAGCCCGTTGTCGCCACCGGCGAGAGGGCCGCTCTCCGGCCCGACCAAGTGATACCCGAAGCCCTCCAACGTATCGATGTTGCGTCGGGTCGCCGGGTGCTCCCACATCTCGGTATGCATCGCCGGTACCAGCAGCACCGGTGACGTGGTGGCGAGAAGGGTCGCCGAAACCAGGTCGTCGGAGATTCCCGCGGCCACTTTGCCAATGATCGACGCGGTCGCCGGAGCCACCACCGCCAGCTCGCACCAGCGTGCCATCTCGGTGTGAGGCGAGACCTGGGGCTGTCCGAACAGCGAGGTGTGGGGCTGATGGCCGGTGATTGCGGCGAAGGTCTGGGCGCCGATGAACTCCAGGGCGGAGTCGGTGAGCATCACCTCGACCTCCGCACCTGCCTCGACGAGCCGCCGGGCCAGTATCGCCGTCTTGTAGGCGGCGACACCCCCGGTCACGGCAAGCAGGACGCGCTTGCCGGTGAGCATCTACTCCTCGACTGACTCGACAGCCACCTTGCCCTCGGCTATTTCCTCCATGGCGATGGTGAGCGGCTTGCGGGAAAGGGAATGAACCTGAGGTGGGACGAACTCGCCGTAGCCCACGCCCAACTGATGGAAGTAGCTGTTTATCTGGCGGGCCCGACGTGCGGACACCACCACGGTGGCGAACCTGTTGCCGATCTGATCAATGACGTCTTCTAACTTCATTCGCTTCCTGGGTGGGTGGAGATGACCAGGCTACAGCACCCCGGACCGGAGCACTAGTGCTCCGGCTCGTAAGTTCCGTGCGTGTAGCGCCGATGCATCGGTCGCTCATGGCAAGGACGCAGGACGAAGACGCACCCGGTGCGGTGCGTTGAGGACGAGGACGCAGCCAGGGGCGTCGAGGGCCGGCGGGACATGCGTGAGACTTGCGAGTCGGTGCACTAGATCAGTCGACACCGAGATGCTCCATGATCCGGCCGACCACGGCGTCGGGGGCGAGGTCCGAGGTGTCGATCACCACGTCGTAATGGGCGTGGTCGAGATAGTCGATCCCGTAGTAAGAGAGGTATCGCTCCCGCTCGGAGTTGGTCCTCTCCTCGATGGCCAGCATCGTCGCCTCCAGGTCGACGTTCTCCCTCTCGGAGCCGCGACGGGCCCCGAAGATCCGCCGGGCCGCCACCTCGGGTCGCACCTCGAGGAACACCTTGACCGATCGCGGGACGAAGTGCCATCCCAGTCTGGCATCCATGACGAACCGACCTCCCGACTCGGCGAGAAGGGCTGACCGGGCGTCGATCTCCCGATCGATGGCGTCGTTCTCTTCAGCGGCGCGGGACAACTCGAGGATGCTCACCCCGCGCTCGTCGGCCATCTGTCGCATGAAGTCTCCGGCTGAGAGATGACGAACGCCCAACGCCTTCGCCACCTTGGACGCAACCAGGCTCTTGCCTGAGCCCGGCCGCCCCGAAATGGTGACGATCAGGTCAGGAGAACTCGGCGAGGAGAGCCTCCTTCTGTTTGTCACCGAGACCGCGGATCCTCCGGTTCTCGGCGATTCCCAGACTCTCCATTAGCCGCTTCGCCTTGATTCTGCCGGTCCCGGGCATGGCCGCGATCAGCGACTCGACCTTGAGCCCGGCAAGCAGATCGTCAGACGCCGCCCGCTCGAAAAGCTCAGAGAGACGCATCGATCCGGTCTTGAGCAGTTCTTTCGCCTCGGCTCTGACACGCCGGGCTTCGCCGGCTTTCTCCAGGGCTCGCTTTCGTTGTTCTTCGGTCAACTTGGGTGGCTGTGCCATGGTCTCCGACTCCTCGCCTCAAACGCCCGCCACCGAGACCATAGCCAATACACCGCTGACAAAGAGTGAAAGCCGGAGGCTTACCTGATCTGGGTCAGCCTGACTTGGCCGACGGCGTGATGGGGTGAGGTCGACGGGTTGAGGACAACCGCCGGTATCAGAAGCGCCCATCAGCCCTATTTCATCGACACCACAGGTTCGCGGCTGAGTGAGACCCGGTGGGGTTGTTCGATCGACGAATGGTGTCAGGCCATGTCGAGGCTGGAACTCAGCTTCAACACCGCTTCGACCGGGTCGGTTGCCCGGGTGATCTCCCGGCCCACCACCAGGTAGTCAGCCCCGCCGGCGATCGCCTCCGCCGGCGTGGATATCCGTTTTTGATCGTGGCTGTCACCGCCTTCGACTCGAATCCCCGGGGTGAACCTGAGAAGACTCGGAGATGCGGAGCGGGCCCGTCCGACCTCGTTTGGCGAGCAGACCACCCCTTCGGCTCCGGAGCGCTCGGCGAGACCGGTCATCGCCTCCACCTGATCTCCCACGGTGCGGTCCACTCCAACCGACGCCAGGTCGCCGTCGTCGAGCGAGGTGAGCACCGTGACCACCAGCACTCCCGCCGGCCCGTCGCAACCGGACTGGAGACCGGCAACAGCCTCCTCGATCATCACCTGTCCCCCACCGGCGTGGACTGTGACCCAGCGTGCCCCGTGGCGACCAAGAGCCCGGGCAGCGCCACTCACCGTGTTGGGGATGTCGTGGAGCTTGGCATCAGCGAACACCGGGAGGCCGAGGGCGGCGATCTCGGCCACCATCCGGGGCCCTTCGGAGAAGAGCAATTCGAGACCCACTTTGAACCCTCCGACCACCGGAGCCAAAGTGATGGCCATCTCCTTCGCTTGGTCCGCGGTGGGGAAGTCGAGTGCGACCAGGACCGGGCTCACCATGGTCGGACAGTCCCCACCAACTCGGCGGGCGTGGTGACACCGAGCCGGGCCATCGCCTCGTCGAGCTCGACCGTGATCCTGTCTCCGGCGCGGGGCTCGGCGAGGAGAACCGTGCCCAATCCTACGGCCGAGGCTCCGGCCATCAGATACTCGACCACGTCCTCTCCGGTGAACACCCCGCCACAACCCACGATCGGCACCCCGGGAATCGCCACCGCCACCTCGTATACACAGCGTAGAGCGACCGGTTTGAGCCCTGGTCCGCTGTATCCACCGATCCCACCGCTTATCAATGGTCGCCGGCTGGCCACATCTATGCCGAACCCGAGCGCGGTATTGGTCAACACCAGGAACCCGGCACCTGCCTGGAGGCAACGCTCCGCCACCTCGATGAGGTCGGGGGTGTTCGGAGAGAGTTTTGCCCCGACCCCCAGATCGGTCGCCGAGACCACCGCTTCGATGACGTCGGCACTCCGCCCCGAGTCGAACGAGAACATGGTCCCGTCGTCGAGGTTGGGACAGGACAGGTTGACCTCGATGGCGGCCACCCCTGCCCTGGTGAGCTCCTTGGCCACCCGGGCGAACCCGTCGCTGTCGCCTGCCACCACCGACCCCCACACCGGGACACCGATGCCGTCGAGTCTCGGGGCGGTCTCCTCGACCCAAACGTGAACCCCGGGGTTCTGGATCCCGATCCCATTGATCATCCCGGTCGCCAACGGAGCCACCCGGGGAGCCGGGCGACCCGGCCAGGGCTCAGGCGCCACCGACTTGGCCACCGCGGCGCCGAACCGTGAGACGTCCGCCACCTCGGCCCAC
>CAYZKF010000032.1:5036-12078 GCA_964479135.1 uncultured Acidimicrobiaceae bacterium | reverse complement strand
CGGCGCCGAGGATGTCGGTGAGGGTGACGTATTTGCCGTCCTGATAGATCAGGCCCATGGCGATTCCCGCCACCGCGTCAGTCACCGGGACACCGGCGTCCATCAGTGAGAGGCTGGAAGCACACACCGAGGCCATCGAGGTCGAGCCGTTGGACGACAGGACCTCGGAGACCAGTCGCAGCGCATAGGGGAAGTCCTCTTCGGTGGGGACCACCGGGAGCACCGCCTTCTCGGCGAGCGCCCCATGCCCTATCTCGCGTCGCTTCGGCCCTCTCATGAACCCGGCCTCACCGGTGGAGAACGGTGGGAAGTTGTAATGGTGCATATACCGCTTCGAGTCCTCGATGGCCAGGGTGTCGAGCATCTGCTCCATCTTGAGCATCCCCAGGGTGGTCAGATTGAGCACCTGGGTCTCGCCACGCTGGAACAGCCCCGAGCCATGGGTACGTTCGACCACTCCCACCTCTACAGAGAGAGGGCGGATGTCGGTGGCGCCACGGCCGTCGAGGCGAATTCCCTCGTTGACCACCCGTTGTCGGGCCATGGTCTTGAACACCGATTTGAAGGCGCGTTTGGCCTGGGTCAGACCGAGAACATCGTCCTCGCCCAATCCGAGCTCCTCGATGGTGGCGGCCAGGGCCTCGGCCTCGGCCTCCTTGCGCTCCTGCTTCGCGTGAATGGTCAGCACGGACTCCAGCTTGGGCCGGGCGATGGTCTCGACCCGCTCCATGATCTCGTCGGTGTAGTCAACTGCCGGGTCCCACTCGAAGGGCTTCTTCTCCGCCTTGGATGCCAACTCGATCTGGAGGTCGATGATCGCTGCGATGTACTGCTTGGACTCTTCGAGCCCCTGGGCGACTGCTTCCTCGTCCGAGGGGCGTTCTCCCTGGGCGATGAGTCGGAGGCCGTCCTCGGTGGAACCTGCCTCGACCATGATGATGTCGATCTCATCGTCGGGATTGCGTCTCCCGGCGACGACCAGTTCGAACACCGACTCGTCGAGATCGGCTTCGGTGGGGAATGGGATCCACTCACCCTTCTTCAGGGCGAGCCGGACGCCGGCGATCGGCCCGTCGAAGGGGATGGAGCTCACCGCCAGGGCAGCCGAGGCTCCGTTGAGGGCGACCACATCGAAAGGGTTCTCCTGGTCGTACGACAACGAGGTGACCACCACGTGCGTCTCGTAGCGGTAGCCCTCGGCGAACAACGGCCGCAAAGGGCGGTCGATTAGACGGCAGGTGAGGGTTCCCTGCTCGGAGGGGCGACCCTCCCTACGAAAGAAAGAACCGGGGATCTTGCCCACGGAGTACATCCGCTCCTCGAAGTCGACGGTGAGCGGGAAGAAGTCGATCCCTTCCCTCATCCACCGGTTGGCGGTGGCGGTGACCAACATCACCGTGCCACCAAGTTTGGCAACGACCGATCCGTCGGCCTGCCCGGCGAGCTTGCCGGTGCTGAAGGTCAGCTCCTTGTCGCCGATCTGTGCGCGAACTGATGTCTCGGGCACACTTGCTCCTTTTCTGTTTGGGAGCCCGGCCCGTTGGCAGTAGTCATGCCTCCTCCTGGTGAAGGCATCGCCACTGTCAACCGACATGGCTCTCTCTGATCGGGGCGTTCTCCGCCCCGTTTACACATGGGAGCGATCAACGCTCCTCATGAATCCTGTTCAGCGCCGCAAGCCCAACTTGGCTATGAGGCTCCGGTATCGCTCCACGTCTTGTCGACGCAGGTAGTCGAGGAGCCTTCGGCGCTTGCCGACCATGAGCAGCAGGCCACGCCGACTGTGATGGTCGTGCTTATGGTCGCGAAGATGTTCGGTCAGATGGTTGATCCGCTCGGTGAGCAAGGCCACCTGGACCTCTGGTGAGCCGGTGTCGCTCTCGTGTGTGCCGAACTCGGCGACGATGTCAGTTGCGGTTTTCATTACGCGTGGAAACTCGAGATATGTGGGGAATCCGGCACAAGCCTACCACTTTCGCATATCAACCGACATTTCCGATCGGTCCGGGAAGCAAGGATCTGGTGTCCTCGACATCCTGGGCCATCCGGTCGACCAGATCCTCGACCCGATCGAAATGGAGCTCGGGCCTCAGGTATTGGGCGAGCTCGACCACGATCTCCTCGCCGTAGAGGTCCCGATCGAAGTCGAGGAGATGAGACTCGATGAGAAGCCTCCCCCCACCAAAGGTGGGACGAACGCCAATGTTGATCGCGGCAATGAAACGCTCGCCCAGCGCGGTGACGTGACCGGCATAGACACCGCCTGCCGGCAGCACCTTGCGGCCCGGAGGTTCCATGTTGGCGGTGGGAAACCCGATCGCCCTTCCTCTCTTATCGCCACCGATGACTTGCCCGGTGACCCGGAACGGTGAGCCGAGGGCTGCCGCCGCGTCCGCGGGACGGCCTTCCTCGATCAGGGAACGGATACGGCTCGAGGAGATGACTTGGTCGTTTTCGGTGACCGTCGGAGCGATGTCGACGACAAACCCGTGGCGCCGACCCAACTCGGTGAGGAGATCGGTGTCGCCGCCCCGATTCTTACCGAACCTGAAGTCGGCCCCCGCCACCAACTGACCCACCCCCATCCGCTCCACCAGGACCTCCTCGACGAACCGAGTGGGGTCGAGGTCGCGGATGTCGGCTAGATCGAGCACGCCGACCTGTTCCACACCCACTCCGGCGAGGAGCCCGACCCGCTCGCTGATGGTGGTGAGGAGGCGGGGGTGGGTTCCCGGGATGAGGACCTCGACGGGATGGGGATCGAAGGTGAGAACGGTGCGTACCAGAGTGGGGTCGAGTCGCCGGATCAGGCTGCGATGCCCGAGGTGAACCCCGTCGAGCACACCGATGGTCGCCGCCACCGGCCCCGGCACCGGTGGCCATACCGTGGGATGTCCACTCCACATCCTCATCGGGGCAGCACCACCTCGGGCGCAGCCGATTCGCCCGACCTTCGGTAGATGGCGAGCAGCGCTCCATCGCCGTCGATGACCCGGTAGGGAGAGCCCGGGGGTGCGTCGAGGATCTCGCCTGCGACGAAGGCCACGCCGTTGCGGACCCCAGCGGCAGTCTCCGGCCCGACGGTGACCACTGCCAGGTCGCGTAGGGCGTCCGAGGGACTGAGGGTGAAGTCGGCCCAACGGTCGAGATCGTCGATCTCGACCGCCTGGGCCAGGGACAGTGAGCCGATCCTGGTTCGTCGGAGCTCGGTGAGATGGGCACTCCCACCCAGCACCGCTGCCATGTCGTCGGCGAGTGACCGGACATAGGTTCCCTTCCCGCAAACCACCCGGAACTCGACCACCGGGTATGGTCCCGGGCCTGTCGAGAGAATCTCCAGTTCGTGGATCTGGACGGGCCGGGCATCGCGGGCCACCACCTCGCCACGACGCGCCAACTCGTAGAGTCGTCGGCCGTTCTGTTTGAGAGCTGAGACCATCGGGGGCACCTGGAGGATGTCGCCGACAAAGCGGCCTGCCACCGACTCGAGGTCGTCGGTGGAGAACCACATCTCCTCCCTGGACAGGACGGCTCCGGCGGAGTCGAGGGTTTCTGTAGCAACACCGAACTGGGCGGTGGCCAGATACTCCTTGGGCTGCTCCTGGATGAACCGGATCAGGCGGGTGACCGGTCCGACTCCGACGACGAGGACACCGGTGGCAAGAGGATCGAGAGTGCCGGCATGGCCGACTTTCTTGATGGCGGTTGCCCTCTTGACAATGGCCACCACCTGATTGGAGGTCATCCCGGTGGGTTTGTCGACGACGAGAAAAGCCCCGGTCATCGATAGTCCCCTACCCGGGCTATCACCCGGTCGATGGTGTCTTGGGGGTCGGCTTCGACGGTGAACCCGGCAGCGAGGCGATGACCTCCCCCACCGAGGGAGGTGGCCAGGCCGCCGACATCGGTGGCCCCCCGCGACCGCAACGAAACCTTGACCCGGCCGTCGTCGTAACACTTGGCCAGCACCGCCACGTCGGCCTCCAACGCCATGCGCAGTGTGTCGATGAGATTATCGATGTCACCCCAATCGATTCCGGCCGAGCTCACGTCCGATTGGGTGATCATCGTCGCCACCACACCGGCATCGAGGTCGAGCCTGGCCCGTGACAAGGCGGCACCGGCCGCCTGAAGGTAGCCAAACGGCACTTCCTCGTAGACATGTCGGGAGATCCGCGAGGGAACTCCCCCCGCCTCGATCAGATCGGCGGCAATCCGCATCGTCTCCGGAGAGGTGTTGGCGTATTGGAAGCGCCCGGTGTCGGTGATCAGCGCGGTCAGCAGGCACTCGGCGACATCCTCGGTGAGCTGCCAGCCCAACCGCCCAAGGAGGTGGTAGACGAGCTGCCCGGTTGCGGCGGCGTCGGGGTCGATGACCGCGACATCGCCGAAACCCTCGTTGGTGACGTGATGGTCGATGACGACCAGGGTCCGGGCCTTCCCCGCGTGTGAACCCAGCTCGCCGAGCCGTTCGGCCGAGCCGGCATCAAAGACCACCATCACCTCGGGCTCCTCGGGGAAGTCCCTCGGATTCACCAGATGCTCCTGACCGGGAATGAAGGCAAGTGAGCCCGACACCGCGAAAGGCGAACCGAAGCTAGCCACCACCTCCTTGCCCGCATTCGACGCGGCCAGTGCCAGCCCGAGCATCGACCCCAGGGCATCCCCGTCGGGGCCGACATGACATGCCATCGCCAGGGTGGTGGCCCCCCGGATGACCTCGGCCGCTCGGTCGAGATTATTCAAGCTCACTCCTCTTCACTCCCCTCGATGCTCTTCAAGATCTGTTCGATCCGATTTCCACTGACCACGGCCGGGTCGATTCTGAACTCGAGCACCGGGGTGTATTTCATCCTCACCTGACTTCCCAGAGCCATCTGGAGCCGACGGGCGGCCCGGGCCAGAGCGGCCAGAGCCGGCTCCCGGTCCTCATCGGCGAGGGCATCGACATAAACCACGGCGTGGCGCAAGTCGGGAGAGGTGTCGACTCCGGTGAGGGTCACCATCTCCAGTCGGGTGTCGGTGAGACGCTCGACCTCCTCGGCGAGGACGCGGTGAAGGATGGAGTTGACCCGCAACATCCGCTCGCTCATTCCGGCTCCTCGATCTCCGTCTTGAGGATCTCGATCACGTCGACATCCGGCCGGGAGTCAAGGTAGCGACGAAGTTTGACGATCTGCATCTCGAGGTCCCTGCCGTTGCGGGCAACGATGGCCACCCCGATCGTGGCCCGCTGCCAGGCGTTCTGATGGGCCACCTCGGCGACGCTGTACGAGCCGAGTCTCTTCATCCCCTCGACCAAAGGGCGCAAGACGGCGCGTTTCGCCTTGAGCGACTGGGGCCCTGGAAGATGGAGCTCGACCTTGAAGGCCGCCACCCTCATCAGGTGCGCGCCACCTCACGGATCACATAGACCTCGATGAGGTCGCCTTCTTTGACATCGCTGTAGTTCTCGAAGCCGATGCCGCACTCGTATCCCGAAGCGACCTCACGGACGTCGTCTTTGAACCTCCTCAACGATGAGATCACACCGTCGTGGATCACCACTCCATCGCGTAGCAGCCTCGCCTTGGCCCCTCTCTGCACGGTGCCTTCGACCACATAACACCCGGCAACCGAACCGATTCGCGGTACCTTGAAGGTGGCTCTCACCTCGGCGGTGCCCAGCACCTGCTCCAGCTGGTCCGGTGCCAACTGCCCGACCAATAGCAGCTCGATTTCGTCGAGGAGCTCGTAGATGATCCCGTAAGTCCTAACCTCGACCCCGGCCTCTTCGGCGGCTTTACGCGCCTTGGGCTCGGGCCGGACGTTGAATCCGACGACTACCGACTCGGTGACCTCGGCGAGTGTGACATCGTTCTCGTTGATGCCTCCGACTCCGGTGTGAACTATTTGGATTCGGCCTCCTTGGCGCTCGATCTTGCTGATCGAGTCTCGCAGCGCCTCCAACGAGCCTTGAGCGTCGGCCTTGACTATCACGTTGAGCATGGCGTCTTCACTGCGGAGTTGCTCGAGGAGCCCCTGTAGACGGTCGCGGGCGCTCGGGGCGACGTGGGCCTCGGCCTTGAGTGAGTCCTGCCGTTCGGCAGCGATCCGACGTGCTTCTCGATCGTTCTCGGTGACCTCGAAGAAGTCGCCCGCCGAAGGAACATCGTCCCAACCCATGATCTGGACCGGGTCTGAAGGACCGGCGCTCTTCACCGGGTTCCCCTGATCGTCGATCAGGGCTCGGGCTCGGCCCGACACATGACCGGCGACAAAGGCATCACCCTGGTTGAGAGTGCCTCGCTGGACGATGACCGAGGCCATCGGCCCCCTGCCCCGCTCCAACTGGGCCTCAACAACGACGCCGGACGCGGTGGCCTTTCGGTTGGCTCGATAATCCTCGAGCTGGGCGATCAGATCTATGACCTCGAGAAGCTCCTCGACGCCGTCGCCGGTCAGGGCCGAGAGCTCGACGCTGGGGATGTCACCACCCAGGTCCTCGGTGATCACGTCGTGATTGGTCAGATCGGTCCGCACCCTCAGCGGGTCGGCACCGGGAGCGTCCATCTTGTTGATGGCCACGATCATCTTCACTCCGGCGGCCTTGGCATGGGAGATGGCCTCGATGGTCTGAGGCATCACCCCGTCGTCGGCCGCCACCACCAGGACAACGATGTCGGTGATGTTGGCGCCACGGGAGCGAAGAGCGGTGAAGGCGGCGTGGCCCGGGGTGTCGGTGAATGTGAGCAGACGACCATTGAGCTCGACCTGGTAGGCCCCAATGTGCTGGGTGATTCCACCCTGCTCGTCTTCGACAACGTTCGCCTTGCGGATGGTGTCGAGAAGGGTGGTCTTCCCGTGGTCGACATGACCCATCACGGTGACAACCGGCGGTCGCGGCTCGAGATCGGCCTCGTCTTCATCGAACTCCGGTCGCTCGGCGACTGTCTGTGGCGGTGGCGGCTCTTCGAGCTCGACGATGTAGCCGAAGCCCTCTGCAATCTCGTCGATCATTTCGGTCGGCCCGATCCGGCGCTCGGCATCCACTGCGCGGGGT
>CAYZKF010000032.1:4126-5026 GCA_964479135.1 uncultured Acidimicrobiaceae bacterium | reverse complement strand
GTCGCCGCGGAACTGGACATGCGCCTCCAGGCATGGAACGAGGCGCAGATCGGCGGCTTGCAAGGCCTCGGCAATCTCGTCGATCATTTGGGTGGGCATGGCTTGACCGGCACCGGCCGGCACGCCCTGTGCCAGCAAGGCCTTGACTACCTCGCCGACCGGCTGGCCAACTGCGTCGGCGAAATCCGAGACCGTGGCCCCGGTGTGCAGAGATGTGATCTGTATCTCGGCAGCCTGAGCAGGTGGAGGCTCTGGTGTCGCCGACGACTCCGGCTCAGCGACGGCGGGCTCGTCCGCCGGCGCCTCCTCGGGGGCCACGGCGAGCCGTAGAAGTTGCACCTCGTCATCGCTCAGACCCGAAGAGGCGGTCTTCAGCTCAATGGAGAGCTCCTCGGCGTGGGCCATGATCTCCTTGGAGTCGATACCCAATTCCCGGGCAAGCTCGTAAACCCTCATTCAGCAATCACTCACTCTCGTCGTTGTCATCCGCGGCGGCGACGGCATCCTCGTCGTCCCCGTTCACGGTGTCGGCTTGGCCATCTACTGCAGGATCGGCATCTGCAGCCTGGGTCTCGTCGACCGTGTCGGCCTCGACGGTGGAGCCTTCCTCATCCGGAGCCCCGGCATCCTCTGCGGGCTCACTCGATGTCTCGGCTTCGGTACTCTCGGGGTCGGCTATCGCCTCGCTGTCGGAGCGAATATCCACCTTGTACCCGGAGAGCCGGGCGGCCAGCCTGGCGTTCTGACCTTCTTTGCCTATCGCCAGCGAGAGCTGGTGCTCTGAGACGACTACATCGGCGGTCTTGGTCTCGGCGTCGATATGGACCTCTTTTACCTTCGCCGGGCCCAGGGCTTCGGCGATGAATTGTTCTACCCCAACGTCGCCAGCCGCGCGGCGCA
>CAYZKF010000032.1:0-4116 GCA_964479135.1 uncultured Acidimicrobiaceae bacterium | reverse complement strand
AATTGGGCGACGTCCTCTCGCCACTGGACCACATCGACCTTCTCGCCGCGAAGTTCGTTGACCACCTGACGCACCCGGGAGCCCCTGGCCCCGACACAGGCGCCTTTGGGGTCGACATTGGCGTCGTGGGAGATCACCGCGATCTTGGTGCGGTGTCCTGGCTCCCGGGCGATGCTCACGATCTCCACGGTGCCATCGGTCAGTTCGGGCACTTCGAGCTCGAGAAGGCGCCTCACCAGGTCGGGGTGACTTCGTGACACCACGATCTGGGCTCCCTTGACCTCGTTCCGAACCTCGAGGATCAGGGCTTTGACCCGGTTGCCCCGCTCGAGACGCTCGAACGGAATCCGCTCGCTCCCGGGGAGGATCGCCTCGGCATCCCCCAGGTCGAGGATCACCGATCGATAGTCGACCTGCTGGACGATCCCGGTGACCAGGTCACCCTCCCGGCCTTCGTACATCTCGAAGACCTTCTCCCGCTTGGCCTCACGCAGTTTGAACTGCATCACCTGCTTGAACGATTGGGCGGCGATCCGCCCGAAGGCCTCGCCTTCAGGGGTGTCTTCCCACTCATCGATCACGTTGCCGTCGTCGTCGAGATCCTGGGCGTAGACGATCACCTCCCCGGACTCCGGGTCGATGGTGACCCGCGCCTCTTCGGCGGCACCCGGGCTTCTCTTGTAGGCGGCGACCAGCGCGTTGGCGAAGGCGTCGAGAATGGCATCGACTGCCACCCCTCGCTCTCGGGCGAGCACCTCGATTGCCTCCATCATGGTGTCGAGCTTCATTTGTTACTCCTTGAATGACCCGGCTTGGGTGCTTTCTCCAACCTGAAGATGGTGCGGGCGGAGACCACTTGCTCATAGCCAACGACGGCTTCGCCGTGTTCACCTTCGATGGTGAAGCCTTGTTCGTCGGCTTCGGCGATCAGACCCCGGAGGGTCTCGGTGACTCCGTCGCGGTCGACCTTGGCCGCCACCTCGCGACCAATCGACTTGACGTAGTGTCGGGGACGTTTCAACTTTCGCTCCAGCCCGGGAGAAGAAACCTCGAGCTGATACCCACCTTCGATGTCGGACTCGTTGTCGAGCAGTCGCGAGAGTCCTCGGGAGACGCTGGCCAGCCGTTCGATGTCCACTCCGCTCCCGTCGACGGTGACACGGAGAACACGACCCCGCCCCTGCCCGGTGAGCTCGAGATCATCCAACTCGAGTCTCTCCGCGGCGAGGTAAGGCTCCACCAGGCTCCAAATGTCGGCCACCTTCGTCAATATCAGTCACTCCACAACAAACCAGGTGGGTGCCGAAGCGCCCACCTGACCGAAAAGCGTCCCGTTGTCGGACGAGATTATACGGACTGTCCCAGACGAACCCTAACCGTCGTCGCCGGTGACAACGCCCTCCGATCAGCCCGGAGTGACTCGGTCGATCACGGTGACCCCGACACCGGGGAACTGCCCCATGGCCTGAAGGACTTGCGAGGCTCCATCGAGTGACACGGTACGAGTGACCAGTCGGCGGGGGTCCACCATGCCAGACGAGATCATCCCGAACACACGTGGGTAGTCGGTGGCAGGCATTCCCCGGCTGCCGTGAATCTCGATTTCACCCATGATCACCGGTTCCATCGGTATCGCCGGGGCTGCATCGTCGCCGTGCATCAAGCCAACCTGGACATGGCGACCGTGTTTGCGCAGCGAGCCGATCGAGCTCAGTGCGGTGGTGGTGCTCCCCAATGCGTCGATAGAGACATGGGCGCCCCCACCGGTCGCCATGCGAACCGCCTCGGCGGTGTCGTCGACTGTGCGGGCGTCGACAGTTGCCTCGGCTCCCAGTTCAGAGGCGAGGGAGAGCTTGCGGGTGTCGATGTCTACCGCAATCACCCGGCCACCCAGTGCGGCACCGATCATCACCGCCGACAGACCGACGCCACCACAACCCTGGACCGCCAACCACTGCCCGGCCTCGATCCTGCCCCGGTCGACCACCGCTCGGAATGCGGTGACGAAACGACAGCCGAGAGCGGCGGCGTGGACGAATTCCAGGTCGTCGGGGAGGCGGACCAGATTGATGTCGGCGTGCTCGAGGGCGATCAGCTCCGCAAAAGATCCCCAATGGGTGAACCCCGGGGTGAATGATCGGTCGCAGGTGTTGAGATGCCCTTCCCGGCACGACCCGCACTGACCACATCCGATCGAGAAAGGGACGGTCACCCGGTCGCCGGGTCGCCACCGCTCGACTTCCGTCCCCACCGCCTCCACAGTCCCCGCCATCTCGTGACCAGGTACATGGGGCAGACCGGGAAGTTCCTCGTGACCCATCCAGGCATGCCAGTCACTGAGACAGATCCCCGATGCCTCGACCCGAAGCACCACCCCCGTCGGGGATGGTGAGGGGTCGGCGACATCGGCGAGCTCCAGGGGTTCACGAAAGGCGGTGATCAGGGCGGCGCGCACGTCGGGTCACCCTATCTTCGCCGTCGTGGCAAACCCGCCGTCGTCTACCTCACCGTCTCTTCGCGGCCGGCACTGACCCTGTCGATCACCACCTCGACGATCTCATCGAAACCAACGCTCTCCGTCGCCAATCCCCGGCGAGTGGTCAGCTCGACACTCCGCTCAGCCACCCCTTTCGGCCCGACGGTCACCCGATAGGGAATGCCGATCAACTCGGAGTCGGCGAACTTGACCCCGGGGCGCTCGTCTCGTTCATCGAACAGAACTTCCACTCCTCGCGCCGTCATTTCGTCGTAGAAGATTTCTGCGGCATTCATGGTATCCGGGTCGTCGGCCCGGATCACGGTGACCACTACCTCGAAAGGAGCCACCGAGGTGGGCCAGACGATCCCGGCGTCGTCGTGGTTGGCCTCGACCACGGCTGCCATCCCCCGCTCGACCCCAATTCCGTACGAGCCCATGACTATCGGGTGGCTGGCACCACCCTCGTCCTGGACATACGCCCCGAAGGCCTCGGAGTATTGGGTGCCCAGCTTGAAGATGTGGCCGACCTCGATCCCTTTCCACAATTCGAGGGGACTGCCGCAGCGGGCACAGGGCTCACCGGTGGTCACCGAGCGCAGATCTGCCCAGGTGCCCATGTCGATGTCACGGGAAACATCGACGCCCTGATAATGCCAGTCGTCCTCATTGGCCCCTGTGGTCATATTGACCCTTCCCTCGAGGGCGTGGTCGGCAATTATCGGTGCCCCGGTGAAGCCGACCCCGCCGAGGCTCCCCGGGTCGGCGCCGAGCAGTTCGCGGATCTCGTCCTGGCGCGCCGGTCGGATGTCAGCCGACCCGGTGGCGTCGACCAGTTTCTGCTCGTGCAGGTCGTGGTCACCCCTGAGGAGGAGGATCGTGGGCTCGCCGGCGACCATATAGACCAGGGTCTTGATCTGGCGAACCGGGGCCGCCACCTCGGGGAAGGCGTCGGCCAGGGTCTGGATGGTCCGCAGACCGGGCGTGGGGAACCGGGTGAGCTCACCGGAGACGCCGTCATCTATTGCCTCCAGAGCCGATGTCGCCTTCTCCAGGTTGGCCCGATACCCACAGTTGGCGCAGGTCACGATCCAATCCTCACCGGCATCACTCCGCTGGATGAACTCCACCGACTCCGACCCCCCCATGGTCCCCGACGACGCCTCGACGTCGATGGCGTCCAGCCCCATCCGGGCGAAGATCCGCTTATAGGCCTCGCGGTGCTTCTCGAACCCGACGTCGAGACCAACCCCGTCGATGTCCAGGGTGTAGGAGTCTTTCATGGTGAACTCCCGGACCCTGAGCAGACCTGACTTCGGTCTCGGCTCGTCGCGGAACTTGGTATGCATCTGGTACCAAATCTGGGGCAGGTCCCGGTAGGAGAAGACCTCCGTGGCGAGCATGGCGAAGATCTCCTCCTCGGTCATCCCCAACACCAGGTCTCCGTGTCTGCGATCTTGGAGGCGGAACAGATTGTCGCCCATCAGGTCGTACCGCCCCGACTTCCTCCACACCTCGGCGGGATGAAGGGTCGGCAACATCATCTCCTGGCCGCCGATGGCGTCCATCTCCTCCCTGATGATCCGGGACACCTTGAGACGCGTCCTCTGGCCCAGAGGGAGCATGGTGTAGGAGCCGGC
>CAYZKF010000031.1:0-12323 GCA_964479135.1 uncultured Acidimicrobiaceae bacterium | reverse complement strand
ACCTCGTCGTACTTGAGGACGTTCTTGCGGATCTCGAAGTTCTGCGACTCGACCTGACGCTGCGCCCGCTCGATCGACTTGGTCACCATCTTGGCCTCGATGGGCTGGTCCTCGGGGAGCTTGAGACGCTCCATCATCGACGACACCCACTCCCCCTGGAAACGTCGCATCAGATCGTCTTCGAGCGAAAGGTAGAACCGGCTCTCCCCCGGGTCTCCCTGACGTCCCGACCGGCCCCGCAACTGGTTGTCTATTCGGCGGGACTCATGACGTTCGGTGCCGATCACGTAGAGGCCCCCGGCTCCGATCACCCGCTCCTTGTCGGGGGTGAGTTGATGCTCATACTCTTCGGTGAGCTTCTTCTCCAGGTCCTCATATGAGGGGTCGGCCGGGGTCACCCCGCGGCGCTTCAGCTCGCCACGGGCCATCCCCTCGGGGTTGCCACCCAACTTGATGTCGACACCGCGGCCCGCCATGTTGGTGGCCACGGTCACCGCCCCGGGGCGGCCCGCCTGGGCGATGATCTCGGCCTCGCGGCTGTGGTGTTTGGCGTTGAGGACTTCGTGGTCGATGCCTTGTTTGGCGAGCATCCTGGAAAGGATCTCGGACCTCTCGATGGACACCGTCCCCAGCAGCACCGGCTGACCACGCTGGTGTCGTTCCCGGACGTCGCTCACCACCGCAGAGAACTTGCCCGCCTCGGACTTGTAGACCAGATCCCCCTGATCCATCCGAGCGACCTCTTTGTTGGTGGGGATGCTCATCACCTCGAGTTTGTAGATCTGGGCGAGCTCGGCAGCTTCGGTCTGCGCGGTGCCGGTCATCCCCGCCAGCTTGTCGTACAGCCGGAAGTAGTTCTGAAGTGTGATGGTGGCCAGGGTCTGGTTCTCCTGCTTGATGGCCACGCCCTCCTTGGCCTCGATCCCCTGGTGGAGACCCTCTCCGTACCTCCGTCCCTCGAGGACCCGGCCGGTGAATTCGTCGACGATCTTGACCTCACCCTGGTCGAGGAGATAGTCGACATCCTTTTTGTAGAGGGCCTCTGCTTTGAGGGCAGTCTCGAGATGATGGACGAAGTCGGCCGCGGCGTGGTCGTAGAGGTTCTCGATCCCGAGGATCTGCTCGACACGTGAGACCCCTTCTTCGGTGGTCAGCACCTGGCGCTTCTTCTCGTCGACCTCGTAGTGGACACCGGACTGGAGGCGCCGGGCGATCTTGGCAAAGTCCCGGTACCAGCGAGCACTATCCGAGGCTGCTCCTGAGATGATCAGCGGGGTCCGGGCCTCGTCGATCAGGATCGAGTCGACCTCGTCGACGATGGCGTAGTGGTGGCCCCTCTGCACCCGGTTCTCAGCCGCCATGGCCATGCTGTCACGCAGATAGTCGAACCCGAACTCATTGTTGGTCCCATAGGTGATGTCGGAGGCGTAGGCGGGGTGACGCAGGTCGGTGGGCATGTTGTTCTGGATCAGGCCGACGCTGAGACCGAGGAACTGGTAGATCGCCCCCATCCACTCGGCGTCGCGGGCTGCCAGGTAGTCGTTGACCGTGACCATGTGAACACCTTGACCGGCCATGGCGTTGAGATAGGCCGGCATCGTCGAGACCAACGTCTTCCCCTCACCGGTTCGCATCTCGGCGACCATGCCCCGGTGGAGGGCAGCGGCGCCGATCACCTGGACGTCGTAGTGCCGTTCCCCGAGGACGCGCCTCGCCGTCTCCCTGACCACGGCAAAGGCCTCGACCTGGATGTCGTCGAGGGTGGCGCCGTTGGCGACCCGGTCGCGGAACTCGACGGTCTTCGCCCGAAGAGCGTCGTCGTCCAGAGCCGATATCTCCGGCTCCAGGTCGTTGACCTCACGGACGACCCCTTCGAACTCCTTGAGAGTCTTGCCCTCGCCGGCGCGGAGGACTTTCTGGAGTATGGCCATGTAATCGTTGATTCTACCGGGGGCCTCGAGTTGACCCGAGCCGGCAGATCAAGTCAATGGGTTCGGATCAGGCCTTCGCGGAAAGCCCAGTTGACCGCCTCGAACCGGGAATTGAGCCCCAGCTTGTCGAGGATGTTGCGCACATGGTTGCGCACCGTGTTCTCCGAGATGTACAACTTCTCGGCGATCTCCTTAGAGGTCAGCCCGTCGGCCACCATTCCGAGCACCTCGAGCTCGCGGCCGGTCAGCTCGGGCGTCCGGGAGACCGAGTTGCCGTGATGACGCAACAGGGCACGCATCGCGGTGAACAGCTTGCCACCCATCGCCGGCGACACCGCGGCACCACCGTCGAGGACGTCATTCATGGCGGCTGTCAAACGAGGAAGGGGGGTGTCCTTGGTCAGATACCCCGAAGCCCCCGCCTTGATCGCGGCGAGAAGGTCCTCAGCCGATTCGCTGGTGGTCAGCAACACCACCCGGGTCTTGGGGCTGGCCTTGATCAAGGTTCCGACCACCTCCAGACCCGACATCCCCGGCATGAGCAAGTCGAGCATGACGAGGTTGGGCTCGTGCTCACGGGTCATGTCGATCCCGGTCATGGCGTCCGCAGCCATGCCCACCACGTCGAAGCCCTCCTGGATGAAGGCGGCTCGTAGGGCTTCGCGGAAAAGCTCGGCGTCGTCGACGATTAGAACTGAGGCCACTGAGGACTAGTTATCGGCACTGGACCGCCCAGACTAGACACCCCAAAAATCCGTCATTGAGCCGGCCCAGGCCGCTCGAATCCTGATCAGGCGGCCCGTCCCACCCAGGAGTCGATCTCGGCCACTTCATCCTCGCTGAGGCGGAAGGTCCCGGCGCCGACCAGTCCATCCACCTGTTCGGGGCGTCTGAAACCGACGATGGCGCCGGTGACGACGGGATAACGCAGCGCCCAGGCAATCGCCACCTCGCCAGGGCTGCGGCCGTGTTTCTCCCCGATCGTCGCCAACATGCCGGCCAGGGCCAGGTTCTGCGACAGCTTGGGCTCCTGGAACTCCTCGTTGGCGCGACGCCAGTCAGATCGGGGAAGGTCCTCGATGCGCTCTTTCGACATGGCCCCGCTGAGCAACCCTGACTGCATCGGTGAGTAGACGATGACCCCGATCCCGTTCTGCTCACAGAACGGGAGTATCTCGTCCTCGATGCCCCGTTTGATCGCCGAATAGGGCGGCTGGAGCGAGACGATCGGTGCGATCTTCATTGCCCGTTCGATCTGTGACACACCAAAGTTGCAAACCCCGATGTGGCGGATCTTGCCTTCCTCCCTCAGCCCGGCCAGCGTTTCGATGCCGCGCTCGATCTCCTCGTCGGGTCGGGGCCAATGGATCTGGTACAAGTCGATCACATCGAGGCCGAGACGCCGCAGACTGGCTTCGCACTCCCGCCTCAGGTTGGTCGGATCCAGACTGTCGAACACCCGGCCGTCGGTGTCCCAGTTCCGTTGGCACTTGGTGAACACGTAGGGGCGCGGGGACCGACCCTGCAATGCCTTGCCCACCACTTCTTCGGAGTGCCCGAGGCCGTACACCGCGGCGGTGTCGATCCAATTGACACCCAAGTCGAGAGCGCGGTTGATCGCCGCCACCGACTCTCCGTCGTCCTGGGGGCCCCAACCAAACTGCCACTCCCCTCCGATCGCCCACGCTCCGAACCCGACGGGCGTGATCGACAGGTCCGATGACCCCAGCCTGCGACTTCCGGGCGCTTCACCTGTCATCGCCGAATCCTCCTCGGGCCGGGCGGCGCAGACTAGACACCACATTGGCGGCTACTGCCAGGGCGACCCGCTCCCCACCGATGCTCTCCGCCGCCGACAGGATGGTGGTCCCGGTGGTAACCACGTCATCAAGGACCATCACCGGGTAGGGACTCAGACCGCGGGGCCGGAACCGGGCAACACTGGTCGCGTGGTTTCGCCCAGCGCGCCGCCTGGAGTGGAGTGGGGACTCGAGAAGGTCGAGCACGGGGACGCCAATCAGTCTCCCCAGAGATCGGGCGATCTCACCCGTCGGGTCGATCCCGTATCGCATCCTCCGGCTGATGGCCCGAGGCACCGGGACAATGGGCAGAGCCGGGATCCGTGAGGCGAGGGCATCGGCAACCATAGCCGGATAACCCGCCATCCCTTGGTACTTGAGCCGATGGACCAGCGTCTTGGCCGGACCGATGTGCTCGAACGCGGCCACCAGCCTGAGACCACCGGGCAGGATCCGGTCGGGTGCCGGCCGCAACTCGGAACGGCAGTCGCCACAGACCACCCCCGACCCCAGCCGATGACAAACCTGGCAAAACATGTCCCCAAAGTAGGGCGCCGAGCCGGGAGGTTACAGGGGGTTAGTGCGCCCGATCCGCCGTACCCCGTACCCCGTACCCCGACCTGGCATTGTCGGGCCTACCGATCTCCGCGGTCTGGGGGTTTGGTGTCCCCCCACCGCGGGGTGAGCCGGACCGGCTAGGCGGTGCCTTCTTGCCACCCGCTCAGGTACTCCACCTGCTCGTCGGTGAGGACATCGAGAGATGCCCCCAAATGCTCCAACTTGATCGAGGCCACCTGGTCGTCGATCTCGGGTGGCAGTGTGTAGATCCGGGCGTCGAGTGAATCCCGATTCTTCACCAGATACTCGGCGGCCAGCGCCTGGTTGGAGAAGGACATGTCCATGACGTCGGCGGGGTGCCCTTCGGCGGCACCGAGGTTGACCAGACGGCCCTCGGCGGCCACCAGGATCCGTCGCCCGTCGGCCATCTCGAACTCGTCGAGGTTGGCCCGCACCGGACGCCGCTCCACTGCCATCGCCCTCAGGGAGGCCAGGTCGATCTCGATGTCGAAATGCCCCGAGTTGGCCAGGAGCGCGCCGTCTTTCATCTTGTCGAAGTGTTGGGTACGAAGCACATGTTTGTTCCCGGTGACCGTGATGAAGATGTCGCCGATCGAGGCAGCCTCATCGGCTGTCATCACCCGGAACCCGTCCATCGCCGCGGAGAGGGCCCGTACCGGGTCGACCTCGACCACGATGACCTTGGCCCCGAGACCATCCGCCCGGTTGGCGACACCCTGGCCACAGTCGCCATAGCCGATGATCACCACATTGAGTCCGGCGAGAAGGATGTTGGACGCCCGGATGATCCCGTCGAGCGTCGACTGGCCAGTCCCGTAGCGGTTATCGAAGAGATGTTTGGTGGCGGAGTCATTGACCGCCACCACCGGTACCCGGAGGGTCCCATCGGCCTGCATCGCCTTGAGCCGAATCACTCCGGTGGTGGTCTCCTCGGTTGAGCCGATCACCTCGATATCGCGGCGGTCGGTGTGGAGGAGTGTGGCCAGGTCGGCACCATCGTCCATGGTGATGGCCGGTGCGTAGTCGAGCACGGTGTTGATGTGCTTGTAGTAGGTGTCGGAGTCCTCCCCACGAATCGCAAAGACCGGAATGCCCTCGGCAACCAGAGCAGCGGCGACGTCGTCCTGGGTGGAGAGCGGGTTGGACGCACAGAGGAGCGGCTCGGCTCCACCGTCCCTGAGAGCCAGCATCAGGTTGGCGGTCTCCGCGGTGACGTGTAGGCAGGCCGCGACGATATGTCCTTCGAGGGGACGCTCATCGAGGAAACGTTCCCTGACCGTGGCGAGGACGGGCATCCGGCGGCCGGCCCATGCCACCCGGCGGGCACCTTCCTCGGCCAGGGCAGGGTCGGCGATGTCGTAGTTCATTGGGTGTTCTCCTCGACCAAGAGCTTCTTCAGACGTTCGATTGTCGCCACTGGGACCGGGTCGACTCCCGCCGACTGCGCCAGCATCCACGACACCATGTCGCCGACAACGGTCAGGGAGACGAGACGGGCCAGCACCGAAGAGCCCTCCGAGCTGACCTGACCCACCCAGGGCACCGCATCTTCGGTCAGTGCAGCGGTGTGGGCAAGTCGAGCCTTGATCCGGTCGTGGTCACTGCGGTCGGTGAGCGCCACGATCGCCAGATGTCTGCTGGTCACATCGGGCATGGTCTCCCAGCCGGTGATCTCGTTGTGGTCGAGTTCGGGAAGGGCCGACCACCAGGCGGGCATCTTGGCGTTCTCGTTGATCTGGGTCTTCCACCTCTGCGCCACCACGGTGGACACCGGGCCCCCTCCGTAGATGATGGGGATCCTGGTTTCGAGTGAATCGGCGATGGCCTGAGCCTGCTCCCAACGAGGGCTGCCCTCCACTGCGGCGGCGTCGGCGATCTCTGCGGCCTCGTGAAAATTGAACCTCTGATCGTCGATGGCGTGAGCGCCCTCCAAGAGCTTGAGCACCGCCCCGACCATGTACCCGGCGGCGGCACGGGGCTGAATCCCCGCCGGCACCTCAATGATCGGCCATCCCCGTTTCGACCCCATCTCGGCGAGGGACCCACCGGTGGTGACCGCGGCGATCGGGAGTCCCTGCTCGTAGGCGGATAAGGCGAAGTCCAGGGTTTCCTCGGTGTTCCCCGAGTAGGAGGCGGCGATCACCAGAGGCCGTTGACGGATCGCCCACGATGGAACCGGACCGTAGCCCTTGTGGACGGCGAACCTGATCCCGTTGGGGGTGGCCACGGCCGCGGCGTAGTCCCCGGCGATGCCTGAGCCACCCATACCGGCGTAGAGGACGTCGGCGTGGGTGCCGATGTGGGCCGGCCTCAGCTCGGCCGCCCAGCGGAGCTGTTCACCGGCGGACCTAATCTGCTCCAGCATCTCAGTCATCGGGACCTCCTTCCGCCTCCTCGACCAACATCACCGGGATGCCGTCGCGAACCGGGTAACGCCGCCCACAGACATCGCACTCGAGTCGTGACTCCGCGGCGTCCTGGGACAACGACCCCTTGTCCACCGGGCACACCAGGATCTCGGCCAACATCGGATCGATCAGACTCATTTCGCCTCCAGGATCGTGCTCACGCGGTCGACGATCTCGGCGACCCGCTGGGCGCTCCCAGCCTCGACGTTGAGACGGAGGAGCGGTTCGGTGTTCGATGGTCGCAGATTGAACCACTCGGTTCCATAGTCGACGGTGAGACCGTCGAGATGATCGATGTCTGCTCCCTGCTCGGCGCGCTCCACTTTCTCCATGGCCGATTGGGTGTCGTCCACCTCGAAGTTGATCTCGCCTGAGGATGTGTACCGCTCGACCGCCGAGCGCAACACCGAGATCGGGACCGGGGAGTCGCTGACGATCCCCATGAGGAAGAGCATGGCGAGCATCCCCGAGTCGGCCCGGTAGTTGTCCCGGAAGTAGAAGTGGGCACTGTGCTCCCCGCCGAACACCGCCCCACTCTCGGCCATCACCGTCTTGATGTAGCTGTGACCGACACGGGTCCGGACGGGGACCCCTCCCGCCTCGCGGACGATCTCGGGGACCGCCTTGGATGTGATCAGGTTGTGCACCACCTTCGCCCCGGGGTTTTGTTCGAGCATTCTCCTGGCGATCAGCGAGGTGACCGTGCTCCCGGAGAGCGGGGATCCGGTGTTGTCGAGGAAGAAGGCGCGGTCGGCATCGCCGTCGAAAGCCACCCCCAGGTCGTATTCGCCTTGACGCATCAGGTCCTGCAGATCGGCGAGGTTCTCGAGGACCATCGGGTCGGCAGGATGATTGGGGAAGGTGCCGTCGGGCTCGAGGTAGAGCCCGGTCAACTCGGCGGGCATCCGTTCGAAGACCCGGTCTATGGCGACCCCGGCCATGCCGTTACCCCCGTCGGCGGCGACCCGGAGCGGGCCGATGCTCTCGGGACCAACGATTGAGAACAGGTGGTCGACATAGGCGTCGACGATGTCCACCGTGGTCACCGACCCGGTCGACGCGGCCCGGATGGGACTCCCCGCCTCGACGTGGGCCTTTATCTCCGCCAGCCCGGTATCGGCACCGATGGGAGCCGCTCCGGCCCGACACAACTTGATCCCGTTGTAGACCGGTGGGTTGTGCGACGCGGTGATCACCACTCCCGGTATGTCCTCCGATCCCGAGTAGTAGTAGACGGCATCGGTGGGGACCTGTCCCAGATCGACCACGTCGGCGCCTGCACGGGTGATTCCGGAGGCCATCGCCTCGAAGAACCCTTGCGAGGTGGGTCGGCAGTCCCGCCCCACGGCCACCGCAGTCGCCTCGAGCAACTCCACCATCCCAGACCCGACCAACTCGAAAAGACTTTCGTCGAGCTCGCCGTTGTCGGTCCGCCCTCGAATGTCGTATGCCTTGAACACGACCTCGGGATTCATCAGAGCGCGAGTGTATGTCCCTCGCCAAGTGGAGAAGCCGGACGGCCTGGTCGAACCCAGGGTTCTACGCGTCGCTCAGCGGGCTCTACAACCCTGGGTTCGCCAACAGCCGGTCCAGGTCCCCCAACTCGGTCGCCCGGCTGGGTGGCCCTATGATCGGCCGACTTGTGAGCCGTTCTGTCTCTATCGTCGTCCCTGTCTACAACGAGGCCGGCTTCATCCCCTTGGCCCTGCCCCGCTTGGTCGATGAGGTGGTGCGCGCCGCACCGGACGCCGAGGTCCTCCTGGTCGAGAACGGGTCCAGCGACGACACCGGACGGGTGGCGACCGAGGTCGCCGCCGGGTCACCGGTACGGGTGATCTCTTTGCCCGCTCCCGACTACGGGGCCGCGCTGCGCCACGGCTTTCTCGTCGCCGACGGTGAGTGGGTCGTCAACTTCGACATCGACTATTTCTCGGGAGAGTTCCTCGACACCGTCCTCTCCCAACCAGCTGAGGTCGACCTGGTAATCGCCTCCAAGCGGGACCCCGAGTCGACCGACCGACGCCCATTGGTGCGTCGTCTGGCCACACGCGTCTTCAACCTCCTCCTCAGGTTCATCCTCGGGTCGAGGGTCAGCGACACCCACGGGATGAAAGGCTTCAGACGGTCCCTGGTCGACGAGCTCGGACCTTTGGTGATCAGCACCAAGGACCTGTTCGACACCGAGTTGGTGATCAGGGCCGAACGCGCCGGTTACCGAATCCTCGAGGTGCCGGTGGAGGTCGCCGAGATGAGGGCTGCAAGGTCTTCGTTGGTCCGCCGGGTGCCCCGCACCATTGCCGGGTTGTTCAGGATTCGGCGGCTTCTCCGCTAGTGGGAGCGTCGCCGGCAAGGACACAGGACGACGCCGCACTTGGACCCGTTCGGCAAGAACCAAGACGCGCCGCCAGCGACGTCAACCGGCTGTTGAAGGGTCAGCGGACTCATTCGGCGGACCACCAGCCCGCCTCCGCCACACCACCCCGGCCACCACCACTGCAACGACACCCAACAGGGTGAGCACCTTCCCCACCGATTCCGGCCAGGTGTCGACGAACTCGATGACCACTTCCCGCTCGGTGGGCACCACCACCATCAGCGATGGCGTCGCCCGCCACGGACCATCTGCGCCGCGGGTCCGCCAGTTGGGGAAATAAGACACCTTGACCAGATGGGGAACCCCGACAGCCTCGGTGGTGAATGAGATCCGGTGATGGTCGACCACAATGTCGGACACTCCCTCGGCGACGCCGAGAGGCGTGTTGGGACGTTCGGTCAGCTCTCTGATCCTCGGCCACGACTCCGGCCCGTCGGCGACCACCCATCGGTGCATATTGTCGATGTCTTCGTACCAGTCGAGGGCCATGTCGTGGAATGAAGCCAGAGGCTCACCGTCGGGACCGGTAACGGTTTCCGACCCGATCATCGAGGAGAGGAGACCTCGCTCGGGGACTTCGTAGACCGCGGGCAGATGGGTGGCGACCTCGACCAGTTCGGTGTGGGGCATCCGGAAGATGTTGAACGGCTCGACGTCGGCCAACAGTTCGAATCCGTCGATTCCTCCGGCCTTCTCGGCGGCCTCGGCGGTGAACGAGACGTAATAGTCGACCCCGTACACCCCCATGTGCCGGAGACCGCGCTCCATGTTGAAGGTGTGGTAGCGGAGACCGGGTATCGGGTTGGATGGCCGGTACGACATCTCCGAGTGGTTGATGAAATGGAATGGGGTGGTGATCGAGGACTCGAAGAAGAGCCCCTCCATCGACTTGTGGGACCCGACAGTCCAATAGGGAATGAGCATCGGCGACATTGGGGTCCCGTACTTGTTGAGCTCGGAGTTGCTCTCCCACATCACCCTGCCCTCGGGGAAGCCGGCCAGGGTGACCATCAGCGCCTCGTACTCGGGCCACGGCTCTTTTGCCTCGTACCCCTCGAAGTTCCATCGTGACCAACCGTCGATGAAGGTCACACTCGACGAGGCTCCGAGCACGAGCAAGCTGGCCGCGGTCACGGTGAGGAAGGTCCTGGTGTTGACGGTAGGGGGGAGGTAGAAGGTGATGGCGATGAGAATCCCCCCGGCCACCGCGACCAGGATCCACACTCCGTCGGGGATCTTGGTCGACACCGAGGCCAACCCGGCGGCGACTACCGTCCCGATCAGCACCATGAGTCGGGGCAGATAGGTGGAGACTTTCGAGGGTAGACGGCGCGACATCCACACCACTCCGGCGCCCAGGGCGACCGCGGCGAAGAAGGCGAGTCCGAAGTACCAGTAGGGCAGAAGCCTCCCGTTCCACAGTTTCCATCGCTCCCCGCCGAACACGTCGGGGAACAGCCCGGGGAGGAGGTTGGGAAGGGGGTAATAGATGACCGGGAGGAGAGTCGCTCCGATCATCGGGCCAGCCCGGCGAGCTGTCCTCATCGCCCAGATGGCGCCGGGGATGGCCAACGGGATGAGAAGCCAGACCTCGACTGGGAATATCTCCTCCCATCGGCTCAGCGGGTTCCAACCCATGTCTGAGGTGAGTCCGATCCGGACCACCAAGGGAAGAGCCCAGAAGGCGGCGATGGCAAAACCCCAGGCCCACACGGCCACGGTTCTCACCACGCCTCGCTTCCACCCCATGACGAAGACAGAGGCGAAAATGGCGACGATGGTGGTGAGGACATGGGTCAGCGCGGTTGCCGCCAGGGCAACGGCGGCCCATTTGAGATAACGACGGTCGTCGGCCACACCCTTGACCAGGAGACCGAGGTACACCAAAGACAGCGAGAACGACCACGCGTAGGAGAACTCGCCGGCCAGTGTTGAGGCCATGTTCCCCCCGTAGATCGAGAAGCTCTCGAAGAAGATGAAAACCGGGGCTGCTCCCGCAGTGACCAGGGCCACCGTCCTGCCCAGCTTGATGGCGCGAGAGTGGAAATAGATCGCCGGGGCCAGGGCGAGCAGACCAAGAGTGGTGACGATCTTGAATGCTGCTCCGTAGGGAATGAACAGATCGAGAAAGACAATCACCAAAGAGGGCAACGGGAAATAGAAGTAGAAGGCGGGAAACCCGGCGAACCAGTCCTGAGACCATCCCATGATCCGTCCCTCGGGGAGGAGGTGGTCGCGGAGAAACGCCGGACCGTAGACATGGGCACCCATGTCCCCCCCGGTGGGAGTCGTCGGTGACAGGATCCACCAGGGTTGCATGACCGCCAACACGGTCAGCGAGGTGAGAGTGATCAGCACCACCGGGAGGGTGGGGGTCTTGGTCAGACGCCCCCAGATGGCGGTCACGTCCGATTCTGTCTGACTATCTCCAGGACCTGGGCGACATCGATATCCACCCCGTCACGATTCCACCACTTCTCTTCGCACGAGTGGCACCAGAAGAAGCGGACCTCGATCCCGTCGGGAAGGACGTGATCGATCTGCAAAACGTCGGTCTGTGAACAGCGAGGACAATCCATGTTTGATGGAGGTTTCGACAGGTCGTTCATAGTATGCCTCGGTACCGAGCTACGACAACGATTCCTCATCGAGGAGCCGACCGACGTATCGGCTTCTCCGCCTTCCCTCTTCGGTCCAATAAGCGTACCAGTAGGGCCCATGAGGGCACTTGGTGCAGCCCAGCTTCCCGCAGCGAACCATCTGGTTGCGGAGGCTCACCTTTGGCTCACCCCCGGGGTCAATTGCCCCGTCCCTCTCCAGTTGGGCCCTGGTCAGGATCTGGAGACGTCGCAGGTCGTGACTGTCGAGCTCTTTGACCGCGTCGAGCAGATCGCGGTCCAGGGCCATCAGGCAACGTGGACCGGGGCGAACAGGCGGGTGACCGATCTGCGGTCGGTGAGGGTCCAGCCCTGGGGAGGGGTCATCCGGTCGGCATGGTCGGCGCAAAGGGCGTAACCCGAGTGCTCGACGGTGTCGAGGAGGTCGTCGAGCCAGACCAAAGCCTCCTCATAGGTGAAGCTCATTATGGAGCTTGCCGGGGATCCACAACGCGAGCAGGCGACTGTCATTGTCGGCACGCTAGTGGCCCATCTCACAAGTCCGATGGCATTCGACGGCCCAGCGACGTCATCTGGCCGGCCTGAACGCGGCGAACGTTAGTTGTGCTCCGCGG
>CAYZKF010000030.1:0-12509 GCA_964479135.1 uncultured Acidimicrobiaceae bacterium | reverse complement strand
AATGCCCGCGGCCCGGCGTCGGGCGGGTCATCCCGCCCGACGCACCTTCCAGGCTCTGAGGGTGGCGGTCAACGACGAGCTCGAGGCGATTCGCTCCGGGCTCGACGAGGCGATCGGCATGGTGCGCCCGGGTGGACGGGTGGTCGCTATCTCGTATCACTCGCTCGAGGACCGGATCGTCAAGACCCGATTTGCCGAAGG
This sequence comes from uncultured Acidimicrobiaceae bacterium, assembly GCA_964479135.1. Classification (GTDB taxonomy): domain Bacteria; phylum Actinomycetota; class Acidimicrobiia; order Spongiisociales; family ZC4RG35; genus ZC4RG35. The sequence goes on along the minus strand of CAYZKF010000030.1, from coordinate 12,308 downwards.
CGCCCGGGGTTGCACCTGCCCGCCTGGGCTCCCGGTGTGCGGGTGTGGGAAGACCGCAGAGTTGAGGATCCTCACCCGCAAGCCGGTGAGAGCCTCGTCATCCGAGGTGGCAGAGAATCGCCGCTCGCGGTCGGCGGTTCTCAGGGCCGCTGAGAAGGTGGCGGCGTGACCGCCCTGACCCAACCGAGGAGCCGATCGGACAAGGACCTGCGGGTTCTTCGGGGGCGAAAACCGACCAGGCCGCCCGCGATTGCGCCTTGGATGATCGTGGCATTGATCGCGGTTGCCGGGTTCCTCGGACTCGGGTTTGCCCAGACCAGCCTCGATCGTTCGGCATTCGATCTGGCCGAGCTCAACCGCTCCCTGGCCCTCGAACGGGCGGAGAACCTCGAACTGAGACTGGAGATCGCCCGATTGGAGAACCCGGCGCGTATCGCACCGCTGGCCGAGGAGTTGGGTCTGGTCATACCCCAGACGACACGGCAACTCCTCGTCGATCTCGATGAGCAACTCCCGGTGTTCGCCGGGGCGGAGACGGACGAAGCCAACCAATGAGAACCCGAGATTGCGCTGATACCGGGATGGTGAACGGGGCCCCGCCCCTCCGGGAGGTCAGCCGGGGGGTCGAGGTCGATGGGGTCTGAGCGTCGTATTCAGCCGGCTGGGTTGCGGATTGCCGCCATCGGTCTTGTCATTGTCATTGCCTGGCTCGGCTTGGCCTACCGGCTGGTACAGATCCAGGTGGTTGACGCCCCGGGACTGGCCACCGCCGGGTTGAGTCAGCGACTGGTCTCACACCCTCTGCCACCCCAGCGGGGCAAGATCTTCGATCGCAACGGTGACCTTCTGGCGTTGACCGTTGACTCGACGAGTCTCTACGCGGTCCCCAGCCAGATCGAGGAGCCTCTGTGGGTCGCCCAACAGATCGGTGGGCTGCTCGGTGTCGACACCGACGCCCTCTACGAGCGGCTGACCAGCGACCGGGACTTTGTCTACCTCAAACGACAACTCGACCCCGAGTTGGCCAGCCAGGTGCTCGCCCTCGACGTGAACGGGATCTGGGAGCAGATCGAGCCGAGACGGGTCTATCCCGCTGGGGTGGTCGCCAGCCACGTCACCGGGTTCGTCGACATCGACGGAGTGGGGCGCGAGGGCCTGGAGCTGGTCTACGACGAGGAGCTGACCGGGGTGCCCGGTCGGGCGGTGTTCGAAAGGAGTCTCGACGGGACCCCGATCCTCCAGGGGATCTCGGACATCGTGGCGGCCACGCCCGGAGTCGATCTCAACACCACGATCGACCTTCCCCTCCAGTATCAGGCTCAGAAGGCCTGCATCGAGGCAGTGGACCGAACCAATGCCGACGCCTGTTGGGTGGTGGTGCTCGATGTCGAGACCGGAGCCGTCCTGGCCATGACCGGAGCCCCGGTCTTCGACCCTCAGACCCGGCAAACCCTCGACCCCAGGTGCGCCGATGCCGAGGACCCGGTCCAGTGTCGGATGTTCTCCAACTTCGTGGTGAGGGGAATCTTCGAGCCGGGATCGACACAAAAATTGATCACCGTGGCCGCGGCCCTCGAGGAGGGAGAGGTCAATATCGGCTCGATCATCCCCGATGTCTCCTACGAGCTGGAACTCAAGGAGGGCGCTTGTCGTTTCGGCGATGACGAGTTGTACGGGTGTTACCGGGACTTCACCCGGCACGAGACGTTAGATATGACCGTGGCCGAGATATTCGCACAGTCCTCCAACATCGGGACAATCAAGATCGGCGAGAAGGTCGGTCAACGGAGGCTCATCAAGTACATCGAGGCCTTCGGACTCGGCACCAAGACCGGGATCGACTACACCGTGGAGGCCCCGGGGATTCTCAACTTCGAGGCCGGCTGCGACATATGCTGGGCGTCGGCGTCGATCGGCTACTCGGTAGCGGCCACACCTCTGCAGATGGCCGCCGCTTATGCCGCCATCGGCAATGACGGGGTGTGGAACACACCCCACATCGTGGCCTCGAAGTCGGACGTCGATGGTCTCACCCAGGTCGCCGGAGTCGAAAGCCGTCGGGTGGTATCGGCGTCGACGGCACGGCTGATGCGCGAGCTCCTCGCCCGCGCAGTCGACGAGGGAACCGGGATCCAGGGGACGGTGGAGAACTACCGGGTGGGGGGCAAGACCGGCACCGCCAACAAACTGGGGGCCGACGGAAGGTATACCGAAGAGACCCGGGCGTCTTTTGTCGGTTTGGCCCCGATCAGCGATCCCAAGCTGGTGGTGGCGGTGGTCATCGACAACCCGTCCTTTGACTACCGGACCGGCGGGTTGTCGGCGGCGCCGGTGTTCGCCCAGGTCATGGAGCAGGCGTTGCACCGGCTGGCGGTGACCCCGGACCATGTGGCGATGACCGCAGACCATGACGGCGGGTAAGTCTCTCGAAGAGCTGTCGGCGCTGGTCGGAGGCGCTCTGGTCATGGGCTCGGCGACCCAGGGTCCCATCATCAGCGAAGTCATCCACGACTCACGGCAGTCCCGACCCGGGGCGCTTTTCGTCGCGGTGCGGGGCGCCAAGATGGACGGGCATCGGTTTGTCGAACAGGCTGTCGCCGCCCATGCCTCGGCGGTTTGTGTCGAGGCCGAAATGCCGGTCCCGGTACCCCAGATCCTGGTGACCGATAGCCGCCAGGCGATGGGGCCTTTGGCGGCGCGGGTGCATGGCGACCCGTCCCATCACCTGGCGGTGATCGGGGTCACCGGGACCAACGGGAAGACCACCGTGACCCACTACGTGGAGGCGATCGCCCGAAACGCCGAGGTGGCCACCGGTCTGATCGGGACCGTGGGCGTCCGTATGGCGGAGGAGTCGGTCGTCACCGACCGGACCACTCCGGAAGCCACCGACTTCCAACGATTGCTCGGTGAGATGAAAGATGCCGGGTGCCAGTTGGTCGCCGTCGAGGTTTCGTCACATGCCCTGGCCCTGGGCCGGGTTCGGGCGACGAGGTTCGAGGTCGCGGCTTTCACCAACCTTTCCCAGGACCACCTCGATTTCCATGGTGACATGGATAGGTATCTGGCAGCCAAGGAGACCATGTTCCACGACTACGAGGTCGGTACTGCCGTGATCAACGTCGACGACCCGGCCGGCCGGGAGATAGCCGACCGCTACCGGGGAGCATTGGTCGAGGTCGGAGCGGGCGGCGACGCTAGGGCCGAGAGCATCGTCGCCACCGCTACCGGGTCGGCCTTCCGACTGGTCACCCCATGGGGGGACCAGGAGGTCGAAGCCGCGGTGACCGGCAGGTTCAATGTAGACAACGCGGTGATCGCCGCGATCTGTTCGTTGGCAGCAGGGATCGGGCTCGACGAGGTCGCCTCAGGGTTGTCCGGGCTACCCGGGGTCCCCGGACGATTCGAACGGGTCTCCGCCGACGACCGGGTGACTGTGATCGTCGATTATGCGCACACCCCGGCAGGGATCAGTCACGCCATCGCCACCGCCCGGGGGATCACCGAAGGCCGGGTGATCGCTCTGGTCGGTGCCGGTGGGGATCGTGACCGGGACAAACGCCCGTTGATGGGTGAGGCGGTCTCCGTCGCCGATGTGGCGGTGATCACCAGTGACAATCCCCGGTCCGAGGAGCCCGGAGCCATCGTCGAGGCGGTGCTCGAAGGGATGACGACCGGCTCTGCGACCATCGTTGAGATCGATCGGCGAGAAGGGATCAAAGCCGCCCTTGCCGAGGCCAATCCGGGCGATGTGGTGCTCATCCTGGGGCGGGGACACGAGCAATTCCAGGAGATCGGTGGGGAGAGGGTCGCCTTCGACGACCGCTCGGTTGCGGTCTCGACACTGGCCACCCTGCGGAAGTCCACCAATCCCGGCGACGGAACAGGGAGCATGAGGAGGTGATCTCACTCTTGATCTCGGCCGCGGTCGGTCTGGTGGTGTCGATATTCGGCACCCCCTGGGCAATCCGAGTCCTCGAGCGCAGGCGTATCGGCCAATTCATCCAGGAGGAGTTGTCGAGCCACGCCCACAAACAGGGCATCCCGACAATGGGAGGGGTGGTCTTTGTTCTCGCTGCCATCATCGGGTACGTCGTCTCCCACCTGCGTGTGATCAGTCCGGGAGGCGAGCTCCAGCTGGAGATGCAGAGCTTCCACCCTGGTGGGCTCCTGGCAGTCCTCGCCCTCGGGGGGATGGCTGTGGTCGGGTTTCTCGACGACTGGGTCAAGTACACCCGGAAGAGGAGTCTCGGGTTGTCCAAGTCGGCCAAGTTCGGTGGGCAGTTGGCGGTGGCTGCGCTTTTCGCCTGGGGCGCCGGAAACGCCGGCGTGGTGACCCAGGTCTCGTTCGTCCGACCCTTGGGTCTGGACTTGGGTGTGTTCTTCGTGGCCTGGGTGCTCCTGATGATGACCGGGTTTGCCAACGGTGTGAACCTCACCGACGGTATGGACGGTCTGGCGGCAGGCTCGGCGTCTCTTGTGGTGGCCTCGTACACGGTGATCGCTTTCTGGCAGTTCCGGAACCAGGCAGGCTTCTACGAGGCGGTCGACCCGCTGGAGCTCGCCGTGATCTCGGCGGCCATGTTCGGCGCCCTCCTCGGGTTTCTCTGGTGGAACGCCCATCCAGCCAAGATCATCATGGGCGATGTCGGCAGCCAGGCGATTGGGGGTCTGCTTGCGGCGCTGGCCATTCTCACCAACACCCAGCTGTTGCTGTTGGTCATCGGGGCGATCTACGTCGCCGAGACCCTCTCGGTGATCCTCCAGGTGGCCAGTTTCAAGATGTTCGGCCGTCGGATCTTCAGGATGTCTCCGCTCCACTTCCACTTCGACCTCGGAGGTTGGGCCGAGACCACGGTGGTCGTCAGGTTCTGGATTCTCACCGGTATTGGTGTAGCCCTGGGTCTCGGTTTCTTCTATGCCGACTTCCTCCGTCTCGAGGGTTTGTTGTGACCCACGCCCTCGTCCTCGGCGCCGGTGTATCAGGGATGGCGGTCGCCCGTTTGGCCAGGTCGAAGGGGGTGGCGGTGACCATCTACGACCAAAGCCCTTCCCCCCAGCCCCTGGTGGAGGGGTTCGGGTCGGCAGCGGGGGAGTGGGACCACCTTCTCCTCAGGGATGCCGACCTGGTGATATCAAGTCCTGGATTCTCCGAGCGCTCGGCCCCGATCGTCGACGTCCTCGAGTCGGGTCTGCCCCTGGTCAGCGAGGTCGAATATGCCTGGGGCCATCTCCAAAGCCCGGTCATTGCCATCACCGGGACCAACGGGAAAACCAGTGTCGCCGAGGCGACATCGGCGATGCTTGGCGCTTCGGGTCTCGACGCACCGGCCGTGGGCAACATCGGGGTTCCCCTCTCCGATTTCACCGATCGCCGTTACCACGCCCTGGTGGTCGAGGTCTCCAGCTTCCAGCTGCGATTCGTCGACTCCTTCCATCCGGTGGCCGCCGGCCTCACCAACCTCGCCGCCGACCATCTCGACTGGCACGGGTCGTTCTACTCATACCGCGAGGCGAAGGCCCGGGTCTTCGCCAGGCAGACCGCTGACGATCTCTTGGTCTACGACTGCGACGACCTCGGGGCTGCCGACCTGGCGGCCACCGCGCCGTCTCGACTCTTCCCGGTCAGCGGAACCCGGCTTCCTCCTGGAGGCGGCGGCCTCGGGGACGGGGCCCTACGGGTGATGGATGTGGTCATCGAGGTCGACCGACTGCGGGCCGACGACCCGACCCACCTCTCCAACGTCGCGATGGCAGCGGCACTGGCCCGTCATCTCGGGGCCAGTGCCGACGGCATCGTCCAAGCCGCAACCGAGTTCAGCCCGGGGGCCCACCGCCGTCGGCGGGTGGCCGAAAGGGAGGGGGTGACCTGGGTCGACGATTCCAAGGCGACCAATCCCCACGCTGCCCTCGCCTCGATTCGCTCCTTCGACTCGGTGATCCTGATCGCCGGGGGGCTGGCCAAAGGTCTCGACGTCTCGCCGCTCGGGCGGGAGCCCAACGTCAAGATGGTCCTCGGGATCGGCGAGTCCGGTCCCGTGGTGATCTCGGCTGCCGGAGATCGTGGCCGGCTGGCAGTGACACTCGAATCGGCTGTCGAGATCGCCGCCGAGGCCGCTCGACCCGGTGACACCGTGCTCCTCGCCCCGGGGTGCGCCAGCTTCGACCAGTTCGAGTCCTATCGGGAACGAGGCCGGCGATTCACCGAGTTGATCGGAGTCAGGTTGGGAGGATCGACGGTATGACTGCCGATGTCACCTCACTGTCGAAGGCGCGGGCGGCCGCGGACCACCGGGCCGAGCGGATGAGGGCCAATAGTCGACTGGCCACCATGCTTCTCGTCATCGTCGTGGTCCTGGTGGTCATCGGGCTGGGTGCGACCCAGTCGGCATCTTCGGCGATCGCCCTCGATCGCAACGCCGACCGCTTCTACTACTTCAAACGTCAGATGATCGGAGTCGGGGTGGGGACCGTGGCCCTCCTCGTCGCCAGCCGGTTTCCGTATCGCTTCTACCGGAAGCTGGCGGTCCCCTCCTTCCTGGTCACCGTCGGGCTCCTCATCGCGGTCCTTGCCGTCGGAGAGCGCCGTGGCGGGGCAACTCGTTGGCTCGACGTGTCCGGATTCAGTTTCCAACCCTCCGAACTGGCCAAGGTGACCGTGGTGTTCGTTCTCGCCTTCCTCCTCGAGCGGAAGCACAAGCTCCTCACCAGATTCAGCCATTTCGTGGTGCCTCTGGTGGTAACGGTGGGCGTTGTCGGGCTCCTCATCATCAGACAGCCCGACCTGGGCACACTGATCATCATCGCCGCGGCGGCGCTGGCGGTGGTCATGGCCAGCGATGCCCCCTTCCGATTCGTCGCGGTGGTGGGATTGGCAGCAGTGCTGGTGACCGCGTTCCTCGCCTTCGATGTCGACTATCGATCGGCCCGGATCGAAGGGTTTCTCGACCCCTACGCCGATTCCAAGGGGAACGGATACCAGGTCATCCAGGGGTATTACGCCCTGGGAAACGGCGGCATCTTCGGTGTCGGGTTGGGGGCAAGCCGAGCGCGGTGGTTCTATCTGCCCAATGCACACACCGACTTCATCTTCGCCATCATCGGCGAGGAGACGGGGCTCATCGGCGGTCTCACCTTGATCGGTCTGTTCGTCGTCTTGGCCGTTGTCGGGTGGGTGGTGGCAACCCGGGCGCCCGACCGTTTCGGGAGAATGGTCGCCGCCGGGCTGACGGTGTGGATTTCGTTCCAGGCACTGGTCAACATCGGAGGTGTCCTCGGCGCTGTCCCGATAACCGGGATCGCCCTTCCTTTTGTCTCATTCGGGTCGACTGCCCTGGTGATGGCAATGGCTTCGGTCGGGATTCTGGTCAACATCTCCCAGAGTGGTGTCGACGGGAAGAGATGACTTTTGTTATCGCCGCTGCCGGAACCGGGGGCCATGTCTTTCCCGGTCTCGCAGTCGGGGAGGCTCTGGTCGACCGAGGAGTGCCCAGGTCTGAGATCCTCTATGTCGGTGGGAACCGCCTCGAAGCCCGGGTCTACCCGGAGGAGGGTTTCCCGTTCTTCGCAGTGGAGATCAGGGGCCTGCAACGGTCGATGACCGTTCGGAATCTCGGTCTCGGCAAGGTGATGCGACGCGCCCGCGACCGTCTGGCGGAGGCAATGGCCGACCGCGGAGCGAGAGCCGCCCTCGGTATGGGCGGTTATATCACCCTGCCCACGGCGATGGCTGCCCGCAGGCTGCGCATCCCCTTCTTCAACTCGGAGCAGAACGCCCGCGCCGGGCTGGCCAACCGGGTCACAGCGAGATGGGCGCGGCGGACCTTCGGGGCGTTCCCGGTCACCGGTGGCCTCGCCGCCGCGGTTTGGGCGGGCAACCCGGTCCGCGAGCCGTTCTGGCGCTTCGACCGCTCCGCTCTCCGTCCCGAGGCTTTGGGTCGATATGGTCTGACCGACGCCGCAAACGTGGTGGGGGTGGTCGGAGGGTCCCTGGGGTCGGATGTCATCAACCAGGCGGTATCGGCCATGGCATCGAGCTGGGAAGGACCGGACATCCAAGTACTCCATCTCACCGGGGAGCGTTTCATCGGCGAGTACTCCGGGGTGAACCCATCGCCCGGGGTGATCTGGGTGCGGAAGGGTTTCGAGACCAGCATGGAGTCCTTTTATGCGGTATCCAACCTGGTAGTCGCCAGGGCAGGTGGTGCAGTGGCCGAACTGACCGCCACCTCGACCCCGTCGATCCTGGTGCCCGGGGACTTTGGCTCCAGCGGTCATCAGAGCGGGAATGCCCGCTATCTCACCGAGGCCGGGGCGGCGATCACCCTCGACGAAGACAAGTTGTCCCGTCTGGGCGAGGTGATCGTCGGCGCCCTGCACCCGGATCGACTGGAGGCGATGAGAGACCGGGCCCGGCGGATCGCCAAACCCCAGGCAGCTCACACCATCGCCGACGCCATGATCGAGGCAGCTTCGTGACGCTCGAACACCACCGGATCCACATCGTCGGTGCGGGTGGGGCAGGGATGAGCGCCCTGGCCAAGATCCTGGTCGGACAGGGGCACACAGTCACCGGCTCCGATCTCCGTGGTGGTGCCGCCCTCGAGGCCCTGGTCGACATTGGTGTGGAGATCGCCACCGGTCATGCTCCCGACCTGGCGGTCCGCGCCGATCTGGTGGTCGCTTCCTCCGCAGTCCCCGAGTTCGACGAGGAGTTGGAGGCGGCTCGGGCGGCCGGTATCCCCACCTGGCGTCGGCCGCAGCTGCTCGGGGCGATCACCTCACGGATCCGGACCGTCGGGGCCACCGGAACCCACGGGAAGACGACGACCACCGCGCTTTTGGTCACCGCCTCGAGGAGCCTCGGTCTCGACCCCTCGTTCATACTCGGAGGCGACATGGTGGGTATCGGCACCAACGGCCACTTCGGTTCCGACCCCTTACTGGTACTCGAGGTCGACGAAGCCTTTCGCACTTTTGAGTCGGTCCACCTCGCCGGACTGGTGGTCACCAATGTCGAGAACGACCATCTCGACCACTTCGGAGACGAGGAGTCGATTCTGGCCAGTTTCGTCGAGGTGGCACGGGCTGTCGACGGCCCGGTGCTCTGTTGTGCCGACGACCCCGGGGCGGCCGCGGTCGCCGACGCCACCGGTGCCCCCACCTACGGGCTATCGGCCGGTGCCACCTGGCGAATCGTCGATCTGGTCGGCGACAAGGAGGGGAGCACCTTCACCCTGTTGGGCAAGGGGATGGCAACACCGGTGACCATCCCCGGGCCGGGCCAACACATCGCCCTGAATGGCGCCGGCGCCCTGGCCCTGCTCGCCGAGCTCGGCCATCCTCTGGAAGCCTTGAGCACGTCGCTCACGTCATTTCGCGGGGTGGCACGGAGGTGGGAGCATCGGGGCACTGTGGGCGGTGTCGCCCTCTTCGACGACTATGCCCACCACCCCACCGAGGTCAAGGCCACTCTGGCTGCCGCCGGGGTGCTCGGGCCCGACCGTCTCTGGGCGGTGTTCCAACCCCATCTCTACTCGAGGACCGAGCGGTTCAGCGACGAGTTCGGCGCGGCTCTGGCCGATGCCGACGTGGTGGTGGTGACCGATGTCTACGCGGCACGGGAGGAGCCGGTGCCCGGTGTCACCGGCGAATTGGTCGCCCGTGCTGCCGAACAGCGGGGCGCCGTGGTCCATTACATTCCCCACCGTTCCGAGCTCGGGGAGTACCTCGCCCCCCTGCTCCAACCCGGGGACCTCGTGCTGTCTATGGGAGCCGGGGACATAACCCTGCTCCATACCGAGCTGGCCGGGCTCCTCGCGGGGCCGGAATGACCACTCTCGCTGACCTGATCGACGGGGGGCTGGTCGAGGAGCACGTTCCTCTGGGCCCTCTGACTACCTATCGGGCCGGTGGCCCGGCTCGATGGCTGGTCACCGTCCCCGACCGCGTGGCTCTCGACGAGGTGATCTCCACCGGCCTGTTCCGCGACCATCCGGTGTTGGTCCTGGGGAGGGGGTCCAATTTGGTCGTCGCCGACCAGGGGTTCGCCGGCGTGGTTCTCCGCCTCGGCATCGGGTTTACCGAGATCGCTTTCGACGGTATCGAGGTGGAGGCGGGTGGGGCGGTTCCTCTGCCTCGCCTCGCCCGAGCGACCGCGGAGCGTGGCCTGACCGGCCTCGAGTTTTTCGTCGGGGTCCCCGGGTCGGTCGGGGGAGCAGTCCGTCAAAACGCCGGGTGTTTCGGCACGGAGACCAGCGATCGTCTGATCGCTGCGGACGTGGTCGATCTGGTGTCGGGAGAGCGCACCAGACCTGGCGTCGACGATCTCGATCTCTCCTACCGTCACTCCAGCCTCGAGCCCCACCAGTTGGTCATCGGGGCAAGGTTCCAAGCCGAGAGCGGGGACCGCGAGGCGGCCGGCGAGAAGATCCGCGAGATCACCCGATGGCGCCGGGAGCATCAGCCCGGTGGGACGTTCAACGCCGGCAGTGTCTTCAAGAACCCGGAAGGGGTGTCGGCGGGGGAGTTGATCGATTCTCTAGGTCTGAAAGGGCTGAGTCATGGGAATGTCTCGGTATCCACCAAACACGCCAACTTCTTCGTAGCTGGTGCCGGCTCGAAGGCCGTCGACATCCTCGCTCTGGTCGAACTGGTCAAAGACCGGGTTTTTGAGGCCACAGGGACCATGCTGGAGCCGGAAATCCAGTTCGTTGGCTTCGATACATGAGCATTGACCCCAGGCTGGTGGAGAGACGACGCGAGGTCGCCGAGGACCTGGCGAAGCGGAACGTGCGTCGGCTGCTCCGGTTTCTCGCCTTGATCACCGTGATGGGGGCGGTGGTTTGGTTCGCCCTTTCCCCTTATATGAGTGTGACCCGGGTAAGGGCTGCGGGTGTTGTCGCCAGTGACACCCATGCCCTGCTTGTCGAGCACAATGTGGTTCCCGGCACCCCGATGATCCTGTTGCGTGCCGGCCAGATCAGGGATGCCATCGAGGCCGATCCCTGGGTGATCGCCGCCGAGGTGAAGCTGGGGTGGCCCAACGATGTCGTGGTCCGGGTTACCGAGCGGGTGCCCCGGGCGTGGGTGGAGACCGCCGGGGGGTGGTCCCGTCGCTCCGAGGACGGCGCCCCGATTCCAAGCCGGAACACCCCGGACAACACTCTGGGGTGGGCGAGATTCCCCACCCTGACTCCCGAAGAAGCCGCCGGGTCGGCCCTGGTCGTCGGTTCGATCGAGTTCCTCCAGACGCTTCCTCCCGATTTGGCGGTGTTGACCGCTTTGCGACTAGAGAACGGGGAGCTGTGGGCGGTGGTCGACGGGTACCAGGTACGTCTGGGCCGGCCCGTGGAGATGAGGGAGAAGGCGATTTCGCTGGTTGCCCTTCTCGAGGAGGACATCCCGAAGAGCTCGGTTTTGACCCTGATTGCCCCCAACGTTCCGGCGGAGAGACCGGCTCCGAACGGAGAGACACCCGGCGAGCCCGGTGAGGACCACGGGGAGGAGCCATAACCAAACCAACTCTCGACATCTACTAGAGGCTGAGGTTTTCGGGGTTTACTAGTGGCGCGATCAACGGTAAACCTCAACTTTAGCTTTCTATACCCCATGGAGGTTTCAAAGTGAGCAGTGGCAGTGGCGGTTATCTCGCCGTGATCAAGGTGGTCGGTATCGGGGGCGGTGGTGTCAACGCGGTCAACCGGATGGTCGAGGCCGGGGTCCGGGGTGTCGAGTTCGTGGCACTCAACACCGACGCCCAGGCTCTGCTCATGAGCGACGCCGATGTCAAACTGGACATTGGTCGCGATGTCACCCGGGGTCTGGGCGCCGGGGCCAATCCCGAGATCGGCCGCGCCGCCGCCGAGGAGCACCGGGCCGAGTTGGAGGATGCCCTCAAAGGGTCCGACATGGTCTTCATCACCGCCGGCGAGGGCGGCGGCACCGGCACCGGGGGAGCCCCGGTGGTGGCCCGGATCGCCCGCTCACTCGGCGCGCTGACGATCGGCGTCGTGACTCGACCGTTCATGTTCGAGGGCCGGCGGCGGGCACTCCAGGCCGAGGCGGGCATCGAGGCGCTGCGTGAAGAGGTCGACACACTCATCGTCATCCCTAACGACCGGCTGCTGTCGATCAGCGACCGGCAGGTCAGCGTGCTCGACGCGTTCAAGAGTGCCGACCAGGTGCTGCTGTCGGGTGTCCAGGGCATCACCGACCTCATCACCACGCCCGGCCTGATCAACCTCGACTTCGCCGACGTGAAATCGGTCATGAGCAACGCCGGGTCGGCGCTGATGGGCATTGGCTCC
>CAYZKF010000029.1:0-12633 GCA_964479135.1 uncultured Acidimicrobiaceae bacterium | reverse complement strand
CGAGATCGCGGTCGTAGAGCTCGAGGAACAGCCACTGGTCCCACCGGTAGAAGTCGGGATGATGGGAGGCCAGCTCTCTGCTCCAGTCGTACATCGCCCCCAGCTCTTTCATCTGGACGGTCATGGTGGCGATCTGGTTCTCGGTATTGACCCGGGGATGAGCCCCGGTGTCGATGGCCGCGTTCTCGGCGGGGAGCCCGAAGCTGTCCCACCCCATCGGTGACAGAACGTTGAACCCACACATGGTCTTGTACCGGGTCAACAGGTCCCCGAAGGTGTAGTTGCGGACATGACCCTGGTGGAGAGCCCCCGAGGGGTAGGGATACATGCAGACGTTGTAGAACTTGGGGCGCGACGGGTCCTCAGCGGCACGGAACACCTTGTCGGTCTCCCAACGCTTCTGCCACTTGGCTTCGATGGTCTTGTGGTCGTAGGACATCAGAGCCTGAGGGTAACGGTTGGTGCCAAGATGGTATTTCAAGCAAGGTCGAGGAGGAAGACATGACCGGCCAGCGTGTCGGGGTGATCGGCGGCGGTTTGATGGGCTCCGGCATCGCCGAGGTGTGCTCGAGGGCCGGTCATCACGTGGTGATCCACGAGATCGACGCCGAAGCCGCCGAAGCCGCCCGGGCTCGGGTCGACAAGTCCCTCTCGCGGGCGGTTGAACGGGGCAAGTTGGAGGCGTCGGACAGCGACGACATCCGATCGAGGGTCACCGTGTCCACCGACCTCTCCGAGCAGGCCGACCGTCAGATCGTCATCGAAGCCGCCACCGAGAACGAGGGGCTGAAGAAGGCGCTCTTCTCCGAGCTCGACCGGGTGGTCACCGACCCTGAGGCGATCATCGCCTCCAACACCTCATCGATCCCGATTACACGGCTCGCCTCGGTCACCGGTCGGCCAGACCATGTGGTCGGACTCCACTTCTTCAACCCGGTCCCGGTGATGGCGTTGGTCGAACTGGTGACCACGGTGATGTCGGACCCGGGAGTCGCCGACCGGGCTCAGAGCTTCGCCGAGGGCCTGGGCAAGACGGTGATCCGGGCCAAAGATCGGGCCGGGTTCGTGGTCAACATGCTCTTGGTCCCCTACATGCTGGCCGCGATCCGGATGCTCGAGGCAGGAGTGGCCACCAGGGAGGACATCGACGCCGGGATGCGTCTCGGGGCCAACCACCCCATGGGGCCGCTGGAGTTGACCGACTTCGTCGGGCTGGACACCACCAAGTTCGTCGCCGATGTCCTCTTCGACGAGTTCAAAGAGCCCTTCTATGCCTCGCCGCCCCTTCTCACCAGGATGGTCGAGGCCGGGCTACACGGTCGGAAGACCGGCCGCGGCTTCTACGACTATGACTGAGTCCTCACCCGGTCACCGCCGTCTCGTCTCCCTGGAAGACACAACCGTGAAAAAACCGCCGTATCAACTGAATCTCCCGTGGCTATGGGCAACATCGCGGGCAGGGTTCGGATAGGCTCCTGGCGAGTAGCGACCCGGCGAGAGAGAGCCGGGCCAGAGGAGGAGTGATGACCAGCGATTCCAACCCACCCGACATGCCGGACCAGCCGTCCGGGATGCCACCGCAGCCGGCACCAGACCCGACACCTGAAGCGTCACCGGTCACCGATGCCATGGCAGATGCCAAAGCAGCTTTCAGTCGCGCAGGTTTCTCCACTCCCACCGGCATGATCGCCCTGGCCGGTTTGATAATCCTTGGGGTGGAGCTTGTCTTCAACATCATCATGCGAGAGTTCTCGACCGGGCCCTTCCTACTTCCAGCCATCGTGATCGTGGTGATCTACTACGGCAAGGGCGTCTACGACCGCATCGGTCCCGCCGACACCCTTCTCAAGCTGGTCGGTATGGTCTTGGCAGTCATCGCCGTGGTAAGCCTCCTCATTACGCTGCGCTCGGCCAGCGCCCTCCTCCGGGACGTGTCGAACATCCTTGGATACCTCCTAGTCTGGGGAGCAGCGTTACTCGCGTTCATGGGTGCAAGGAGTATCGAGTAGGCGGGGTGCCATCCCCGGCCGCCCTGTTGTGCCGACGACGCCCTTATTAGGCTGGTGGCCCCCGAACCAATAGGAGTGGGGCGTGCTGATCGAACGGATCCGTGACTCGATTATCGGCGCCGATACCGCGGTGACCACCCCGTTCGGGGTGCGTCGAGTGGTGTACGCCGACTACACCGCCTCGGGCCGATCGGTTGGCTTCATCGAAGACTTCATTCGTGACTCGGTCCTCCCCATGTACGCCAACACCCACACCGAGACCTCGGGTACCGGGTTGCAAACCACCCGGTTTCGGGAGGAGGCCCGGGACACGATAAGACGGTGTGTCGGCGCCACCCGGGAGGAACATGCCGTGATCTTCGCCGGGGCGGGGGCAACCGGTGCGATCGACCGTCTCATCTCCGTACTCGGACTCAGAGTGCCGGCCGCTCTCGACGACCTCCATCACCTTTCATCCCACATCCCACCGGATCAGCGTCCGGTGGTCTTCGTCGGGCCATTCGAGCATCACTCCAACGAGATCTCCTGGCGGGAGACCATCGCCGATGTCGTCGAGATCCACGAAGACCCCGACGGTCATATCGACCTGCAGGATCTGGAGCGGCGGCTCGTCGAGTTCGCCGACCGGCCGGTGAGGATCGGGAGTTTCTCGGCGGCCTCCAATGTCACCGGGATCATCTCCGACACCTCGGCCATCTCGTCACTGCTCCACCAACACGGTGCCCTGTCGTTCTGGGACTTCGCCGCAGCAGCCCCTTATGTCGAGGTCGAGATGCACTCCCCGGCGACTCATGGCCTCGATTACTACGACGCCGTCTTCATCTCCCCACACAAGTTCATCGGGGGCCCGGGCACTCCGGGTCTGCTCATAACCCGTCGCGAGCTACTCACCAACCGGGTCCCGTCGGTCCCCGGTGGGGGGACGGTCACCTATGTCAACGAGGACCACCACCACTATGTCGCCGACCACGAGCATCGTGAAGAGGGTGGCACCCCGGCGATAATCGAATCGATTCGGGCCGGTCTGGTCTTCGCCCTGAAAGAGCAGGTGGGGACCGACCTGATCCGCAAGATCGAGCACGAGTGGATCCAGCGGGCCATCGACTCGTGGTCGGAGAACCCCCACATCAGAGTCTTGGGCAATCCCGATGCCGACCGGTTGTCGATCGTCTCCTTCCTGATCGCCGCCCCCGATCACCTCGGTGCCGGCCGGTTCCTGCATCACAACCTTGTCGTAGCCCTCCTCAACGACTTGTTCGGTATACAGGCCAGGGGCGGATGCTCATGCGCCGGCCCCTACGGGCACCGTCTCCTCGGGATCGACCACGAGACCAGCGCGAAACTCGAGGAGGAGATCGTTGGCGGCTGTTCGGTGGTCAAACCGGGGTGGGTCCGGATCAACTTCAACTACTTCATCCCCGAGGAGGAGGTCGAATACCTGATCGAAGCGGTCCATATGATCGCCGCCGCAGGATGGAAGTTGCTCCCCCGTTACAACTTCGACTCCGCCACCGGCGAGTGGCAACACCGCGACGGTCTCGCTGACCCGCCCCACACCCTGGCAGGGTTCCTCGACGGTCCATCGACTCCGAGACTCACCAAGCCGATAGAAAGCCTGGCCGTCTCTCTGGCAGAAGCTCGACTCGTCCTCGACGAGGACCTCGGCGAGGCGGCGGATTGCGAGCCCCTGCCGGCAGGCTCGGAAACCCTCCGCTGGTTCCCCTTGCCCACCGAAGTCGGGTCGTAGAGAACCCTTGGGCAGCCGCCTTCGCTGGTCTCCTACTCCTCGAGGTCGATGGAGCCGTCCTTGCGCCCGCCCTCGGCGAAAAGCTTGAACCCGATCATTGCCATCGCGAACCAGGCGACCCCGATCAGCACCTCGATGCCAAGGTGACCGAAAGCCGACGGGGATGCGCCGCTGTCGAGGAGGGCGCGGGTTCCGAGGATTCCGTGGTGCATGGGAACCACCCGGGCGACTCTCTGCACGACATCGGGGAAGACATCGGTGGGGATGTTGACCCCGGCGATCACCACCAGTGAGTAGAAGATCAGGTTGAACAGGATGTTCCCGATCCGAGGGCGCCGGATGTTGATCGAAGCCATGAACAGGCCGAGCCCGTAGGAGCCGAGCCCGAGAGCGAGGAGACCCACCGGGAGCCACCACCAATGTCCATCGAACCCGAGAAACGGGGCAAGCAGGGCGAAAACGAACGCGCCCTCGACGGTGCCTTGGACGACGGTGAACGCAGAGCGGCCGGCGAATACCGGCAGCATCGAGTGGGGAGCCGCCACCAGGAGAGGAAGGGTGCCCAAGCCGCGCTCCCATGCGGTGTCGGGACCGGCGCCCTGCGGTGCCAGGGCGGCCATGGCACAGATGTTGCCAATGAAGGCGAAGAGGACGAACTCGGGGCCCCCGACCAACAGTCCCATGGCGGCGAAGAAGAGCACCTGAGCGGTGACCCTGGTGATCCATCCGAACAGCCAGCTCTTCCAGGTGTACGAGGCTCGGATGTCTTCGAATCCGACTCGCGACGCCTTCCCGGCGATGCGGAGCGCGGCGACGGTCACAACGAGGCCAACTCCCCGGTGAGCCTGACCCGATCGATGATGAGCTTGAGGAGACGTTGCCCGGCGAAGAAACCGAGTCCTCCCAGAACGACGATCACAGCCAGCCTCTGCAGGGCCGACTCGACCGGCGCCTCCGATAACGAGTCCCGGATCAGGGCCGAGCTCCAGGAGAGGAAAACCACCCGGCCGATCGGTTGGACCCACCCGGGAAGCAGGTCGAGGGGAACGAACACCCCGCCGAGGAGGAGGAACGGGTAGGAGGCGGCGGCCTGGAATGTGATCGCCGCCCGGCTGATGATGGTCATGCTGGAGAAGATGACCCCGGTGGCGGTGATGGCGCCTGCGGTGACGGCGAAGGTGGCGATGAGCAACCCGGGATGTGCGACGCTGACCGACACGCCGTAGCTGAGTGCGGCAGTCACTATCGCGATCGGGATAGCGAGCAGGGAAAGGAGCACCACTGCGGCCACTCGCGACACCACCACAACCCCATAAGGGTTGGGAGCCGCGGTGTGGATCTCGAGACGACCACCCCAGCGGTCGTCTCGCATCACCGACCCGCCGGTCCACAGGGCGGTCCCCCACATGCTGATCAGAATCGGGGCGAGCAAGGCGTTGCCCACCAAATCGGGCCGGTCGAAGGCATCGACCACCGAGAGGAAGAGGAGTGCTTGCGGCACGGTGGAGACCTGGACCATCCAGTAGTTGGGGGTCCTCAGGGCGAGACCCATCTGCATCCTGAAGGCTTGGACGGCCGGTCTCACACTTCCATACCCCGATCGCCCATCGTCCGCAGGTAGACCTCTTCGAGCGAGGGGTGCCCGGTCCTCACCGAGACCACTCCCCCGGCCAACAGGGCTTTGAGGACGATTCGGACCACACCGTCGGCCTCGGGCTGGAACCTGACCCAGCCCCCTGGTTGGTCTTCGACCGAAGCGACCCCGGGGATGGCTGCGATCTCGTCCCGGGTCTCGCTCGGGACATCGTTGGCTTCGACCCACTCGTAGGTGCTCAACCACGACCCCAAGGTCCGTGGACTCTCTGTAGCCAGGATCTGGCCATGGTCGATCAACGAGACCCGGTCGCAGACCTGTTCGGCCTCCACCATGTCATGGGTGGCGAGGAACACCGTCTTGCCCGCCTCTTTGAGGGCGAGGACCATTTCCCGGAAGCGATGCGACGCCACCGGGTCGAGTCCCACGGTGGGCTCGTCGAGGAAGAGGATCGGTGGGTCGCCGACCATGCCTCTGGCGAGATGGAGGCGCTGTTTCATCCCCCGCGAGTAGGTCTCGACCCGGACGTCGGCCCGGTCGCTGAGACCGACGAGGTCGAGCAGATGCCCAACCACCGCCGGGGTGTCCCGAGCCGACACGTCATATAGGGCCGCCCAGTAATCGAGGTTCTGTCGGGCGGTGAGCCGGCTGTACAGGCCCCGATCCCCTCCGAAGACCAGACCGATGAGCCTCCGTACCGCAGCGGTGTCCTCGACGACGTCGTAACCCATGACCCGAGCGGATCCCGACGTGGGGATGAGGACCGTGGACAGGATCTTGATCAAAGTGGTCTTACCCGCACCGTTGGGCCCGAGCAGACCATGAATCTCCCCCGCTTCAACGGTGAGATCGACATCATCGAGAGCTACGACTGGTTCCGCCTTCTTGAGACCAGAGGTCCTGAACTCCCGTCGGAGCCGATCGGTCTCAACTGCTGCCATCGCCGGGCATGGTACGGAGTCGCCTCGACCGGGACGGTTAGCTTTCGGGAAGAGCTCCGATGCAACCGAACGCCTACCTGCCGCGTGGTTACGACATGGACGATGCGGCCATCTGGTCGAAAGACAAAGAAGAGCTCGTCCGACTGTTGGTCTCCGGTTATCACAACTCCTCCACCACCGGCTACCTGATCACGGGCCGCGTCGCCCCCTGATTCAGCCACTGACTGACGAGGGTCTTGTCCCGTGGTTTTCCCTCCAATACCTTCGGGTATGGAGGGCACGAGCAGAGGAGCCGACATGGACGCCAGCATCCAGGCCTGGATCGATCAGGACGACGCCAACACCACCGCCATAATCCGCAGACACGGGTGGATGATCCAGTACGTCGGAGGAGGTGCCTGCAACGTCCCCGGATGCGACGGTGATGACCACGACGTGGATCATCCATCGTTTGCCTACACGGTGGGGATGTTCGGGTTGGGCCACCCCGAGTTCCTCATCTTCGACGTCTCCCCGGCGACGGCCACTGGGGTGCTCAACGACTTGGGCGAGCGGGTGCGAGATGGCGAGACCCTGATCCCCGGGCAACTGATCACCTTCGACCAGTGGCCCCATCGGGTGGTCCTCGAGGATGTGCCCAACCCGGGTGAGATCGTCTTCTCCGCCAACCGCTTCTATCAGCGACCCCACGATTTCTCGGTGGCGGTCCTCCAGGTCACCTACGACGACGAAAAGGGGCTCTTCCCCTGGGATGAGGGTTACAACGCCGTCGGCATCCAGCCGCGGCCGGGCGCCTTCCGGGCCTGATCCGCGACCGAAGTCACTCTCCAACGTCGGGGGCGGCCCGTTGGTTGAGGGTATTACGCGCCACCAACCCCAGGCCGACACCCCCACCGAGCGCCCAAACTCCGATGAAGAGGATGGGGAGGCCCCAGAACAACATCGACCGATCGGCCTCGCCGGCCCCGCCGATGACCACGTCCCAGACGTACCACTTCACCGCGGCCCCGCCAATGATGAAGCACACCAAAGCAGCGATGCCTGCCAGCCATCCCAGAAGTCTCGAACGACTCATCCTTCGCCCATCCCACCCGGGTTTGAACCGACCAACATCGTCAGACCCTATCGCCAAGCTCGCCACCCCGAAAGCAACTCCAGGGCAGCGAGCCTGGGAGGTCACAGATTCAGGATGGTTGTACCTCGTCGGTGTCGGCCGCCTGCGGCTGGTAATCCGGGTGGGACCGCCGCGATCCGAGCAACACCGCCAGGGCAAGACCCACCGCGAGGCCGGACATCATCGGCACCCAGATGCCATTCGATGTGGGTCCCATCTGAGCACCGGCAACCACCGGCTCGTCCTCGGTCTCCTCGACCATCACCTGCTCCTCGGCCTGCGCCATCCGCTCCTCGAGGGCTTTGTTGAACGAGGCTTGGACATTCCTGAGGTCTCTGATCGCCCGGCTGTGGCCATCGAGCGCAGTGACCACTGCCTGGTCCTTCTCCAATACCGCCTGTCTGAGGACCTCCAGGTTGAGGTAGGCGTCGATTTGCTCTGGCGTTGGCTCACCGACCATGAGGACACCGGCCATGCCCCAGCCGTCCGCCGTCCCGTGCAGGGTGCAGAACACCCTGTACACGCCGGGCTCGTCGACTGTCAGCCGGTAGATCTCCCCCGGTTGGACCACACCACTGTCAAACGTGCCGTCGGTGGCGGTGAAGGTATGGGGGAGCTCACCGTCGTTGCTGATGGTGAGGGCCATGCCTGCCGGGGCGAAGTGGGCCGTTCCGGTGTAACACGAATCCAACATGGAGACGGTGGTGCCGCCGGAGAATGCGGGGCATATCGAGGTCCAGCCCCCTCCCCCGGCCGATGCCACTCCGGGAAAGAGGAAGAACACGACAGTCGCCACGATCACCCTTCTCATCTCAATACCTCCTCGAGATTGGTCGGAAGTGGAGACGTCGCCGACCCGCCGATCGTTCAACGAGCCCACCGCGGCGAAAAGTGAATGAACGATCCCCCTACCAGGGTCGTCTCTCCTAGAGACGTGACCCTGGATGAGGAGACAGATGAAGGCGGGCGACTGCCCCGACTGCGTAGCTTCGGGACCCTTATGGAGGAGGGTGGCACCTGTACGAGCCCGACCCCGAGCTGATTCGTGCTGCAGGCGAGGGCGACACCACCGCTTTCGAGGAGTTGGTTCGTGCCTACCAATCACAGGTGTGGCGTTTCCTCCGTCACCTTCTCGGAGACCCGTCACTGGCCGAGGACGTAACCCAGGAGACTTTCATCCGGGTATACCGCAAGTTGGACACTTTCCGATCTCGATCCAAATTCTCGACCTGGGTGTTCTCGGTGGCGCGCAACGCCGGGATCGACGCACTTCGCTCCCGGCAGCGCCGCGATCATCTGTTCACCGCGGTTGCGCATACCACCCGGGAGGCGGTGGCCGGCACCGATCTGGGAGTGGAGATCGATCTGGCTTTGCAAAGTCTCAGCCCCAGGCTCCGGGAGGCCTTCGTCCTGATCGAAGCCGTAGGGCTCTCCTATCGCGAGGCCGGTGGGACCTTGGGTGTTCCCGAGGGGACGGTGAAGAGTCGCGTGTTCCATGCCCGTGAGCAGCTGGTCTCGTGGATGACCGCAGGAGAAGAGGCCGACGATGAGAGGTGACCGGCTCCGCGAGAGCCTCTCCGCCTACTTCGACGGTGAGCTCCCCGACGAGGCGAGGGCCGGCCTCGAGGAGATCCTGGCCTCGTCTGAGGAGGCCAGGATCTTCGTATCCGGCATGGATCTGGTTCGGGGGCATCTCCGTCGACCAGATGCCGGTCCGGACGTGACCGGAAGTGTCATCGAGGCGATCGCCCGCCAACCGGTTCGTCGGCCGCGTCGTAAACCCCGATTGGCGGTGGCGTTTGCCACGGGAGTGGTCGTCGGTGCAGTGTTCATCGGGGTGGCGGTCCGCCAGCCGGCACCGGTGGCAGCCGCCGACATCCCCGACCGGGTGTTGGCCGCTCAAAGCCAGGTGACCTCACTGAGAACCCGGCTGCTCATAGTGGAGCGGGGATGGCATCCAGAGGTCCCCGAACGGGTGTTCACCGGGAACATCACCTATCAGGCACCGGAGTCGCTATGGGTCGAGATCCGAGACGACTCCTCGTATCCGACGGAAGAATGGGTGCCCAACCACACCCGGGTGGTCGTCGACCGGGACATGGCATGGAGCCAATCTACGGCCGCCTGCCCCACCGAGGCTCTGCCCGGCTGCACCCCCTCGGATCCGAGGGTGAAGATCATGACCGGTAGGGAGCCGTTTCCCGAAGACTCTCCGGCGCCTCTCGATCTGATCGTGCCCGTGGGTGGTTTCGTCCGGGCCGGTGAGCCCACAGTGATCGGTCTCCGGGTGATCGACGGTCGCCGATCGTTGGGCGTCGAGGTGACGGCCGCCCAGGTGGCGGCACTGATCGACGGTCTGACCGGGGTCGGCAACTGGCGGGAGGTACACCCCACCGATCGCGTCGAGTTGTGGCTCGATCAGCAAGCTCTGGTGCCTTTAGCCTTCTCGGTCTTCCCTTCCGGGTCGCCGGATCGGAGGCTATGGGCGATCCGTCGCGGGTACCACGACACACCCGATGTCGCCGTCCTCGAGGTGACCTGGGCCGACTTGACGGTGGGTGATCTCGACCCGATTGACTTCCCCGAACCTCCCCCATCCGTGGCACCTGTCGACGCCGGTTTCAGCGACCACCCGCCAGCCGACCTCGAGACCCTCACCCCGACCGGTCTCCCCGAGGGGATGACCCGGCACCGCTCCGGCACCATCGGCCCCGACCCGGAATCGGCGGTGTATGTCGCCAGTTGGAGCGACGGACGCTCCTGGGTCAAGTTGCGCTGGACCGGGTCTTGGGCGGGATCCCGACTGTTTGGCGACCTGGGGGATTTGGTGCGCCAGGTCCCGATCGGTTCGGGTGTCGGGTATGTGAATCAGCGAGGTGACAAGGTCGCCCTGCACGGCGATGGCCTCGACCTGGTTCTGATGGGGAGTCTTCCCACCGACGATCTGGTCTCGATTGCGGAGAGTCTCGGTATCTCCGGGCGTGCCGTCCCGGGAGACTGGATCGAAGCTGCCACCGCGACCGTTGGAGAGGCTCGTTCTGCGGTGCCCGGTCTCCTCCTCCCCGGTGTCCTGGAAGGCTTCGGCGATCCGGCCATCCGTGTCGAAACCGGGTTGGCTCTGGTCTCATATGCCGGTCCCGGCAACCGAGCCTTCCTGCTGACCCAGGCGGTCGACGGGCGGCTTTCACCACCACTCGAATCCAACGTACGGGGAGTCTCGGTGCGCGGCATCGATGGTCGTTATAGCCCCGATCGTGGCCTTCTGGAATGGGTCGAGGGAGACCTGGTGATCGGTATGGCCAGCCTCACGCTTTCCCTCGACGAGCTGGTGGCTATCGCCGAGTCGTTGGACCGTCGATGAGAAGACTTGCCCTCCCACTGGCGTGTCTCCTGGCCGGTGTCGTCGTCGGGGCAATGCTGATCCTGACTGCGCAGAGTCTCGCCTCAGAATCGGCGGCACCTTCGACAAACCCGCCGGCCGACACCACCACCACGACACAGCCGCAGCCGGGCTCATCGATCGCCCCTGCGAGGTCCGAACAGGTCCTCGTGGTGTGGACACCGGGTGGTTTGCCCACGGGCTTCGCCGACCGTCTCTCGCTGTTGGCCGGAGTCACCGGCGTGACCGCGGTTCGGAGCGACCTGGCCCATCTGACCACGTCGACGGGCCCAGGAGGCGAGATCGTCGATCAACCCCCGGCCGGGATGGTGATACCGCTCGAAGTGATGGCCTTCGACCCGGCCACCTACCCGTCTTTCCTACCCCACCAGGACACCTCTACCTTCGCCAATCTGGAACCGGGAGAGATTCTCCTCGGTTCCACTTCAGCGCGGCTCCGGCGTCTCGGCCCGGGCGGGGTGATCACCTTCGACAGCGGAGCCACGCTCACCGTGGCCGCGGTGGTCGATGATGTCCTGATAGGGGCGGCCGAAGCGGCACTCCCGATGTCCGAGGCCGACTCGGTCGGGATTGCCGTGGAGCGTTACCTGCTGATCCAATACTCGGGTGATCGCAGCGACCTCGAGGCATCGATCCGAGAAGAGCTGCCCCAAGGGTTAGGGGTCCGGATAAGGGCGCCGGGAGAGACGCCGGTGCTCCGCCACGGCGACGCCGTCCTCCCCCAGGTGTTCATCAAGGAGCTATTCGGGGAGTTCGCCTATCGGCCCGGTTCGGGCCAGACCTTCGAGATAGAACACGATTGGGTGACGGCCAACATCGTCACCACCCAGGTCCCCCTCCTCGGCCGGGTGACCTGTCACCGAAACCTGGTTGCTTCGCTGGCCGGGGCGATGGAGGAGATCGAAGAGCGTGGCCTGGGTTTCCTCATCGACCCAGACGGCCTCCGTGGATGTTTCAACCCCCGTTACATCGCCAACGGCAGGGGCATCTCGCGCCACTCCTGGGGAGTGGCCATCGACATCAACATCGGGTCCAACCCCGAGGGTCTCGAATCGATCCAGGACCCGAGACTCATCGCCATCATGGAGAGCTGGGGTTTCACCTCCGGGGACCATTGGCTGATCCCCGACCCGGGCCACTTCGAGTACCTGCGTCCCGCGGTGCCCTGAGACCATCCCATATCGGGTAAAGCCGTCGGCTGCCGGATCCTGCTCAGCCGGGCCCGGTCGGATCAGGGCGACGACTCGAGCAGCTCGACAATGGCGAGGGCGCTCTCCAGGTCACCCGTTGTCTCCAGTCGGTGGTCGACTCCGTTCGCCTCCCAGAGCAGGACGTTGGCGGCAAGTCGGGTGGTTTCCAGAAACAGGAGATCCTCGGCGTCGAGGAGGGTGAAGCTGTGGAGTGCTCCTTCGATCCACACCCCGGCACGGCCCTCAACCGAGAGACGTCGCACCTCGGTTTTCGGACCCAATGCCTTGACCGCGAAGTCGCGTCCCTGAGCCTTACGTTGGGTGAGGAGGAGACCGACGTCGGTGCCACCGGCCGCGGGCAGGGTCCCGGTGGCGGACCAGACCATCGACAACACCTGGGCATCTTCGCTCAGATAGACACCGTCTGGTGGGCCGGGCCCTCCCGCCGGCACCCTCACCTCGAATTCGACCTGATGTCTGATGTTCTCCATCTCGACCTGGTCTCCGAGCCTCAAGCCGGCCCCGGTGAGAGGGGCCGGGTCGGAGGTGACCCCGATCCGTATCCCCGCGGTGCCGAGGAGGTCTGCTACTGCCTGTCGAGCCGACGGTGAGAGCGCCACCAGGCCCGAGATCAAGGC
>CAYZKF010000028.1:0-12793 GCA_964479135.1 uncultured Acidimicrobiaceae bacterium | reverse complement strand
CTCACCAGCTGGGGCGGGGAGAGACTGTCGCTGCCTTCAGTAGAGGAACATCGGCTTGCCGAAGACGTGGCGCACCTTGGGTCGGTAGTTGTCGCTGTCGTAGAGCTCGTCGATGTCGACCCGTTTCACCCCTTCGCTGGTGACCCCGATGGGGACGTGGGTGTAGGTCCCACCGCGCAGAGCGGCCATCCGGCCGTGGCTTCCTTCCATGGCCAGGTCGGCGGCGGTCACCGCGTAGTTGGTGGCCACCATCAGGTCCAACGAGTCGGGGGCACCCGACCTCATCAGATACCCGACCTGTTGGTAGAGGATGTCCTGGCCAGTCCGCTGTTTGATCTGCTCGCCGAGCCTTTCACCGACCCCACCAAGCTTGCGATGTCCGTAGGCGTCTTCATCACCGGAGAGGACCATCCCACCTTCGATCTCGGCCCCTTCCGACACCGTCACCATGGCATAACCCGATGGGTTGAACTGGCGGTCGTCGACCAGGAACGCCGAGAGTCTGTCGAGGTCGAATGGCACTTCGGGGATCACCGCCCGGTCGACCCCGCCGAGGTAGGCGGTGATCAGCGAGGTTTCCCCGCTGTAGCGGCCGAACAGCTCGACCACCGCGATCCGCTCGTGTGATCCGGCAGCGGTCCTCAGGTCGTGGATGAACTGGACCCCCCGGGTGACCGCGGTGGAGAACCCGATGCAGTAATCGGTCCCGTGGACATCGTTGTCCATGGTCTTGGGGATGGCGATGACCGGGTACCCCTCCTGGTGGAGCCGGAGCCCGTAAGACAGGGTGTCGTCGCCACCGATGGGGATGAGGACGTCGATCTTGGCCCTCTCCAGAACTTCGAGGACATGTGGCGTCAGGTCGTGGGGCCCGTCCCCGACGTAGCCGTCGGCGAGGAACGCCGGGATTTCCGCGGCCCGCATCCTCGCCGGGTTGGTCCGCGAGGTGTGGAGCACGGTGCCCCCGGTTCGGTCGATCTTGCGGACGTATTGGGCGTCGAGTGGTATCAGGTTCTCGGTGACCGAGTCCTCGTCGTCATGATTGGTCGAGGTGAGACCACCCCATCCTCTTCTGATCCCGATGACCTCATGGTCGTGCTCCGCCACCCGGGTGACCACCGCCTTGACGCAGGCGTTGAGCCCGGGGACGTCCCCGCCGCCGGTGAGTATCCCTATTCGCACACTGTCTCCATAACCACGACGTTAAATCATCGTTGGCAAGGGTGATGCTCGGCGCGCAGGTTTGGGTGATGTCAGCCGTGAGCCGGCCCGGCACGCCTTGTATTCTCGGTTGGAGGGCGTGCTTGGTCCCGAGCATGCTGAAACCCTGATGACCCATCTTCCCCAGCACCGAGCCGACGAGGTGGCCACCAAAGGCGACATCGCCGACCTGCGAGGCCACTCCGATGAGCGGCTCGACGGGAATCAATGCCCGGTTCGACCGGATCAATGCCCGGTTCGACCGGTTGGAGGATCGGTTCGACCGGCTGGAGGACCGGATGGACCGTCGACAGCGATTTTATGTGCGGACCGCCTTCGGCACTCTCACCGCGATGACCGCCATCTTCTCGGTGGTGGTCAGTCTCCTCACTTGACCACCTGATCAGACGGCATCAACCCGTCTGGAGCCTGTGGTGTGATCGTTACCCTGCGGAGGACAAATCTCATAGTGACACGCCAGTCCAGGTAGGAGGAGACTGATATGTTGACCAGATCGTTGGGTGCCCGCAGCGGGATCGAGGTGACCGAGATAGGGCTCGGTCTGTGGGCGGTCCCCGGCTTCGAGTGGGGACCCGGTGAGGAGCAGGACATCCTCGAGGCGATTGAGGCAGCTCGTCAGGGGGGCGTCAACTTCTTCGACACCGCCGACATGTACGGGCCCCATCTCTCCGAGGAATTGCTGGGCAAGGCGATGGCCGGCCACCGGGACGAGTTCGTCGTGGCCACCAAAATCGGGTGGAAAGGTTGGGATGCCGAGGCGAATTGTTCCCAATACGACACTGTCGACAAGCTGGTGGCCGGGGTGGAGGAGTCGTTGCGCCGTCTCGGTACCGACTACGTGGACGTCATCCAATGTCACATCAGCTTCGCCGAGCCCAACACCGATGTCTTCATCGAGGGTTTCAAGAGGCTGAAAGAGGCGGGGAAGGTGCGGGCTTGGGGTGTCAGCACTGGGGACCTGACTCATCTGGAGCGTTTCAACGCCGACGGCGACTGCGATGTCCTCCAGATCGACTACTCCATCCTCAACCGCATCCCCGAACAGGAAGTCTTCCCTTACTGCCAGGAGCAGGGGATAGGGGTGATTGTGCGGGGACCACTGGCCATGGGTCTCCTCACCGGGAAGTTTGGAAGTGATGCCACATTCCCCGAGGGCGATTTCCGTCGGGCATGGATCGAAGATGCCGCCCAGAACGCCCAGTTCCGCCAGGACCTGGAGACAGTGGAGCGGCTGCGGGGAGTGGTTCCGGCCGAAGACACGATGGCCGCCTTCGCTCTCCGTTTCGTCACCTCCCACCCGGCGGTGTCCAGCGCCATTCCCGGTGCCCGGAACCGTCGCCAGGCGGAGGCCAATGTGGCTGCCGGGCTCCGACCGGCCCTCACCCCGGAGGAGCAGGCGGCAGTGGACTCTCTCATTCCCCCCGGAGGCGGCCGCAAAATCTGGCCAGAGGTCAGCTAGCCACGACACGCCCGAGTCGGCTGTTGCCAACCGGAGCAGCGGTGCTGCTTGGCGGTGGGACCGCACGGTCATCGCCGGTGAGTGATACTTCACCTGCCACCGACAGGAGATGCACAATGGAGATCATCGACCGTCACTTCGCCGCGGAGAACGCCCACGACGTGGAAGGAACCCTGGCCACCTACACCGACGACATCGTTTGGGACGACGTCACCAACCCCGATTCGCCGTTCCGGGGAAAGGACGAAGTGGGCCAGGTCTACTCAGGGATCATCGACGCCATCCCCGATGTGAATCTGCGCACCGTTCGACGGTTCGCCGGCGAGGGTGGTCGGTTCGTCGTCGACGAGTCGATCCTCACCGGCCACGTCGAGGGGGAGTGGTCCGGGATGCAAGGGGGTGGCGCCCCGGTGGAGGTGCGCATCCTCCACATCTTCGAGTTGAGGGATGGTCTGATCAGCTACGAAAACGCCTGGTTCGATGCGTCAGCGGTGCAACGCCAGATCAACGCCTGGAACCAGTCTCAAGACTAGGTGGTTCCGGCGACCTCCCCTAACCACACACCACGGCTGGGCCTGTCTACTCGTTGTAGTCCTTGCGGGGGCGCTGCAGATCCCCGGCGTTCCTCTGAAGGAGGATCAGCTCGAGCATGTTCTCTTTGGCCGCCTGGATCCCGGCGCTCTTGATGGTCTCCGTCTGACCCGCTCCCTTCAGGTCTCCTTCCACGATATTGGCCTGGTCGCCGTGGTCTTCATAGGGCAACTTGCATCCACACGTGTAGCACATCACAACCTCCTGTCTCGTCGTGGAGTGCCCCAGGCATGCTTGGCCGGGTCCTTGTCTTCTTCCGTGCGAAGGACCACCGGCTTCTCGAATGCCTTCTCCACTTCGCCGTCACCACTCCGGGTGTAGGTCTTCATACCTGAATCATTGCCCTCGTGCTCAGCCATGCTCGCCTCCGGAAGTCAGCACTCAAACAACCACTATCGATACCCCGGACGGTTGCCGGTTGAACCACCAGCTCGACAACGATGTCGAATTCGGCGACAGCGAATAGGTACTGCTCCGCAACAGCGTTGTCATCCAACCCGGAGAAACCGGGGGCGCCAGGTACAAATGCCGCGAGATCAGGTGAGGTCCGGGTTTCGGGTGTTTTCCCCAGCTCAGGACTGGTTTCTGGGTGTTCACCCAGATCGGTGAATTGTGGGCCCACGTGGACTTGAACCACGGACCTCATCCTTATCAGGGATGCGCTCTAACCGGGCTGAGCTATGGGCCCCGACTGAGTAGTCAAGGACGGGTGATCTTACAGGGGCTCTGCCGACTCGGAGAAGTTCTAGTCCCGTCGTCTGCGATGACCCGGGAACAACCTCCCACAGGTTGGTCTCTTGGCCTCAGCGACCGCCATCAGGTGACCGGGTCAGTCAGCCGGGTGGATGCCTTTCACTGATCCAGGAGATCCCAGGTCACGGCGGGAGAGGTATCGGCTTGGGGCCGGGGGATGAGGGTGGTGGATCTGGGGGTGGGTCGTCTTTGTCGGCCTGTTCGGCAAGAAACTGGCTGTTGGCGAAGATCGGCTCTTCCGGGGGTTGCTCCACGACCATGGCGCCCTCCTCGTCAGGCGGCGACACCTTGACGTTCTCCTTCAGGTCGAAGGAGGCATCCACTTCGCCTCCCGCCCTCTCGGTTTCCGCAGCCATATCGGGTTGGGTTCCTTCCCCGGATGCCTTCACGGTGATGTCTTTGCCCTTGATCGTGATAGTGCCGTCTTTGGCCTCGATCTCCTCCTGCCCCAAGGTCAGGCCAGCAGGAGTCTCGGGCTGATCCGAGGCCTGGACCGAAGTGACCAGGGCCTCCTCCATCTTGTACTCGAGGTACCGGCCTTGCTCCTGCTGGCTGTCTTCGGGCCGGACCGCAGCTTGGTCGAGCTCATCGGGGGGCGGCGGATCGTCCGGGTTGTGTAGGCGACCGCTGATCACAGGCCGGTCGGGATCGCTCTGGTCGACTCCAGGGAATGTCGTGGGCAGTTCGGTCTCCTCCCCCCCGGTTGAGTCAAAGCCGGTTGACTCGGAGGGCGGGTTCTCGGAGCCTTCGGCCGGCTGGGAAATGAACGCCAGGTCGCTCTCCGCTTGGCCTCCCTCTGCGACACCCGCCAGGACCGAGCCCAGTGCCGACTTGCTGGTTCGTTGCTCAACGCCTCGTGCCTCGCCGTCTCCCTCCGAGATCTGAGCAGTCAACATCTCCCGTTCCGACTCGTCGAGGTCGTAACCATCCAAGGCTCTCTCGGGATCCTCGCGAAGCTGCCGGCGAAAGTCGGGGTCGGTGACCAGCCTTTCCAGGACGGTGTTCATATCCGCCATGTGTTCTCCTTGGCCGTCTCCGGAAACCATGCCATGGGAAGGGCTCCGAGGCAACCTAAAAACCCGGCCAATCGGTCGCGCACCGACGGTCAGGATGAGTCGGGACCGGGCGAGATTTCCGACGGTGAGGCGAATCGGACGCCGTGGCAACACGCACCGTCCTAGTTCTAGAAGTCGATTCGCATCACCGCCCGGCGCTTCGTGGGCCGGCTGACCTCGGTGAATCCCGCGGCGTCGAAAGTGGCCGGGGTGCCGACATGGAGCTCCTCGTCGATCACGTTCGTCGTGAGGATCGGGTAGCCCTCGAGGGCGCGAGCGCCGCGTGAGCGGGCGAATTCGACAGCGGCTCCTGCCATTGCCCGGCTGACACCTTGACGGCGATACCCGGTGCGGGTGAACAAACAGGTCACTGCCCAGACGCCGGCGTCGGTCCTGTCTTCGTCGCGGCCCTCCCAAGGGACCTTGAAGACACGAACCAGCCCGGTGTACTCGGGTCGTGGCTCGACTGCACACCAGCCGACAGGCTCGCCGCCGAAGTAGCCGACCAGGCCGCTCGTGACTTCCGAGCCGGGATTCCCGCAGTCGGTCTGCTCACGGAGGCGAAGTGCGCGTTCCTCGACCGGTGCCGATCGGAAGGACTCGCCCCGCACCAGCTTGTAACGCTGGCACTGGCAAACGTGTCCGGTGCCGCGTGTGCCGAAGACGAGCTGGAGGTCATCGCATGACGCCTGATTGGCAGGAACGACCTCCAGGTCGCTTTCAACCATCACCGCGGCCGGCCCATCTCAGCACCCTGAGAGCCCGAAGAGTGTTCCACCGGCTCGGCTGACCCTCCTCCTCCATGTGGAAGTGCACGTCGCCCTGGCGGGTCGTGTCCAGGAGCCAGGTGCCGTCGGCGCCCTGTTTCTCCTCCACCAGGTCGATCGCCTCGCCACTGCGCTCGTCGGGTTCGATGCCGGTGTCCCGGAGGTAGTCGAGACCACGCATGACGTCGTAGTGCCACCGTGGTGGGAAAGAGAACCGGGTCCATCCGGGGTCGATGACATCGCCGGTCGACAGGCGGCGGAACAGCCGGCGTTCGAGTAGATAGTCCTCACCGCGACGTCGGGCGGCGGCGATCTCGGGCGTCCCAGCGACGCGACGTTCGTAGTCGAGCAGACCTTCGAGGACGTTGATCGTCGTGTGGAACGAGCCCCTCGTCGAGCCGTTCTCCTGTTCGCAGTTCCACCCCCCATCGTCCATTTGCTCGGTGAGGAGGCGGTCGACGATTCCGGACACGTCCTCGCCGAAATAGGCGCCGATGCCGACCGTCCTTCCATTGATGCAGGGCTCGACCTCGCCGTCGAAGAAGCGTTGCCCGGCATGCTCCCATCGGCTGTTCTCCCGGACCAGGGCGACCGTCTCCTGGGCCTCGGGGATGGTCGGGTCGAGGCCGAGATCTTTGAGCAGCACCAAGGTGAACAGGGTGGCGGTCCACGGCTGGCCCGGCCCCGACGGGCCCTCCTTCGGCCAGAAGGCACCGCCGGCCCATTGCCCGTCCGGGTCCCTGAGGCCGAGGAGACGGGATCCCCATCCCTCGGAGGCGACCCGGCGTCTCTCCGCGGACACCGAATCATCCGCCTCATCGAGCAGGTCTCTCATCACCTGCCAGCGGATGGCGGGGTCGGAGTCGAGCAGCCAGTCGATGACGTTCATGGGGCTCCTTGGCGTGGCATTCGAGGATCTTGGCGCACGGGTAGGACAGTATCTGTCCGGATCTTTACAGTGCCGATCGGGTACCAGTTCACCGCATAGCTCTGGCTCCTCAACTGCCTCCCCATCTCGCCGACGAGATCAGCGACCTCCACGATGAGGACCGGCGCGGGTTCGGCAGTCTCCGCGTCGAAGTCACGGTGGGCGACACCACCTGGACGACTCGATCTCCCCGACACCGCATCCAGGAGTTCCGTCCTCCCAGTGAAGAAAGCGGGTCGAAGTCCCTTCCGGGTAGTCGACCGATGAGCACCTGTGCGCGGCCGGACCGACCCGAGCCTCATGGTCGCTGCGGACCGTGTCACGCCCCAGGGGGTTGACAACCCGTCGGTCTCTTGGCATGATCGGTCGATCGACCGAACTGGAGCAGTGTTGACCGTTGAGCCGAGAACCCGGGCCACCATCCTCGAAGCCGCCAAGCAGGCCCTTCTCGACATGGGATATGCCGGGCTGTCCACCCGGAAGATCGCCGAGGCGGCCGGGGTCCCCCTCAGCCAGATCCACTACCACTTCGGCTCGAAGCAAGGTTTGGTGCTCGAGGTCCTCGAAGAGGAGAACCGGCGTCTCCTCGAGCGGCAGAAGTCCCTGTTCGCCACCGAGATGCCGCTGTGGAAGCAGTGGGAGCAAGCCTGCGACTTCCTCGAGGACGACCTGGCGTCCGGCTACGTCCGGGTCCTCCAGGAGATGACCGCCGCCGGGTGGTCCGATCCGGCGATCGCGGTCGCGGTCCGAGAGATGCTGGGCAAATGGTTCGGCGTCCTCGCCGACGTAGCCGGGCAAGCCGCAGCCAGGATCGGTGGGCTGGGGCCGTTCACCCCGGCCGAGGCGAGTGTCATCGCCGGTGCCCCTTTCCTCGGGATCGAGTCGATGATCCTCCTCGGATTCGAGGAGGGGGATCTGCCGATGCGCTCGGCGCTTCGCAAGTTCGGCGAGATCCTCCGCACCATGGAGGAGGGGCCATGAGAGCCGCCTACCCCGACCTGACCGATCATGTGGTCCGGGACGGGGTCCGCATTGGCTACGAGATCTTCGGCGACGGCGAACCGACCATCCTCCTCCTCCCCACCTGGACCATCGTCCACTCCCGCCAGTGGAAGATGCAGGTTCCCTACCTGGCGCGCCACTACCGGGTGGTTGCCTACGACGGGCCGGGCAACGGGATGTCCGATCGGGTGACCGACCCCGCCCGGTACACCGCCGACTCGTATGCCGCCGATGCCGTCGCCGTGCTCGACGCATGCGGAGTGGAACGTGCCGTGGTCGTCGGGCTCTCACTTGGTGCCCGCTACGGAGTGAGGCTGGCCACACTTCACCCTGACCGGGTCATCGGGCTGGTGGCCATCGGACCGTCGCTTCCCCTGGTTGATCCCCTGCCCGAACGGGCCTCCATTGTCGACAGCCTGCACCGCCCGGCAACGGAGATGCCGGAGGGCTGGGCCAAATACAACATCGACTACTGGCATCGCGACTACCCGGACTTCGTTGAGTTTTTCTTCTCCCAGGTGTTCAACGAGCCCCACTCCACCAAGCCCAGGGAGGACACCCTGAAATGGGGTTTGGAGGCTGGCCCCGACATCCTGGAGGCCGAGGCCCTGGGAAAGGCACTCGAGGTCGACCTCACCGGTACCGACCTGGTGATCCCGGTGTCGTGTCCCACCCTGGTCGTCCACGGCACCCGCGACCGGATCCAGCCTCATGCCGTGGGATCGGAGCTGGCACGGCTCACCGGTGGCACGCTGGTGTCACTGGAAGGTTCCGGGCACCTCCCCAACGTTCGAGACCCGGTGAAGGTCAACCTGCTGATCCGCAGCTTCGTCGAGGAGTTGTCGCGATGAGGGCTCGCCATCCGGACCACCAGGGAACCGTCGACCGGGCCGGGGTCGGCATCCACTATGAGGTCTTTGGAGAAGGAAACACCACCCTCGTCCTCGTCCCCCCGTCGCCCATCACCCACTCGCGGATCTGGAAGACCCAGATCCCTTACCTTTCACGTCACTGTCGGGTGGTCACCTTCGACGGACGTGGCAATGGGAGGTCGGGCCAGCCCGCGGAACCGTCGGATCACAGCCAGGAGGCCAACCTCGGTGACCTTCTCGCCGTGGTCGACGCCGCCGGGATCGACACCGCGGTGTTGGTGGCTCACTGTCATGCCAACTGGTGGGCGGTTGCCTTTGCCTCGGCATTTCCGGATCGTGTCGAGGGCCTGATAGCCATCGAGCCCGGAGTGCCCTACTTGGGGAGGCCGCAGCCTCATTGGGTGGAGTCCGCTCCCCATTGGGACAAGGTCCTCGAAGACCCCTCCGGGTGGCAGCTAAACAACCGGCACGCCATCGTCACCCGTCACCGCGACTGGGTCGAGTTCTTCTTCGGGGAGCAACTGGTCGAGCCCCACTCCACCAAACAGTGGGAGGACGCCGTTGACTGGGCCCTCGAGTCGACCGGAGAGGTCCTCGCCGCCGGGGAGGAGGGGTTCGAGATCGGCCTCCCCGACCGTGACACCGTCGAGGAGATGTGCCAGACACTGGCCGTGCCCACCCTCACGATTCACGGTGAGCTCGACATCTGCCAGCACGTCGAACGAGGCCGGGCCTTCGCCGAGATCACCGGTGGCGACCTGGTGGTCCTGGAAGGGGCGGGCCATCTCACCCCGGCCCGGGAGCCGGTTGAAGTCAACCTGGCGATTCGCAGTTTCGTCGACAAGATCAAAGGAGCGCCAATGCCAAGCCATGTCTGGCCCCGCGGAATGAGCCGCAGAAAGCGGGCCCTCTACCTGTCATCGCCGATCGGGCTGGGCCACGCCCGGAGGGACATCGCCATCGCCGAGGAGCTGCACCGGCTCCAGCCCGACCTGGAGATCGAGTGGCTGGCCCAGGACCCGGTGATCAGGGTTCTGGAGAACGCCGGGGAGACAGTGCACCCGGCCAGCGATTGGCTCGCCTCCGAGTCAGGTCATATCGCTTCGGAGGCCGCCGGCCACGAGCTGCATTGTTTCCAGGCGTTGCGTCGGATGGACGAGATCCTGGTGGCCAACTTCATGATCTTCCAAGAGGTCCTCGAAGCGGGGCTCTACGACCTGGTGATCGGGGACGAGGCTTGGGATGTCGACTACTACTGGCACGAGAACCCGGAGCTGAAGCGGGGGTCACACGTGTGGCTCACCGACTTCGTCGGTTATCTGCCCATGCCCGAAGGGGGCAACCACGAGGCTTTCCTGACCTCGGACTACAACGCCGAGATGATCGAGCACATTGCTCGTTACCCCCGGATCCGGGACCGGGCGATTTTCGTGGGCAATCCCGACGACATCTACCCCGAGGTGTTCGGGCCGGGACTTCCCAAGATCCGTGACTGGACCGAGGATCACTTCGAGTTCTCCGGGTACATCACCGGGTTCGAGCCACCCTCGGCGCCGGAGGTCGAAGAGTGGCGCTCCGAGTTGGGTTATCACCCCGACGAGAAGGTCTGCGTGGTCACCGTTGGAGGGTCTGGGGTGGGTCACGACCTCCTGGAGAAGGTGATCGCCTCCTACCCCAAGGCCAAGGAGCTGGTCCCCGAGCTGCGGATGGTGGCGGTGGCAGGGCCCCGCATCGACCCGGACAGTCTTCCCACCCATCCCGGGCTCGAGGTCCACGGATACGTCGACCGTCTCTACCGCCACCTGGCGGTGTGTGACATCGCCGTGGTCCAAGGCGGGTTGACCACCACCATGGAGCTGGCTGCGGCCCAGCGCCCCTTCCTCTACTTCCCGCTGATCAACCACTTCGAGCAGAACTTCCATGTCCGCCATCGTCTCGACCAGTACCGGGCGGGCCGGCACATGAGCTATCGAGACACCGACCCAGACCAGCTCGCCGAGGCGATCGCCGCCGAGGTGGGCCGGCCGGTCAACTATCGCCCGGTCGAGACCGGGGGCGCCACACGCGCCGCCGGGATGATCGCCGAGCTGCTCTGACCCGACCACAAGGAGGACCGACATAGACAACAACATACCTGAGATCGGTCGGGCGACCGACTGAAACTGTCCCGAGACAGCTAGAAGAGAAGAAGCAAGAGAAGCAAAGGAGAAACACGCAATGACGACAGAAACACGGAATCGCAACGGGGTGAACGTCGATGGCCTATTCGGGGCACTCGATGCGGTCAAAGCGACGCCGGCCGCGGCCAAATTCCAATTCCGGGCCACCAACGAGTGGATCAGCGGGACCAACAGCCGGAGCACCATCCACGACTTCTTCGGCCTGGGGGAGGAACAGACCCACCGGCAGGCCTTCCATTACGAAGCCGACCATCCCGAGCAGTTGGTGGCCAAGGATGCCGCCCCGACACCGGTGGAGTTCCTCCTCCACGCCCTCGCCGCCTGCATTACCTCCGGCATCGGGAACATCGCATCGGTCCGAGGGATCGACCTGACCCGGGTGAGCTCCACGGTGAGTGGCGATATCGACCTGGTCGGGCTGCTCGGCCTGGACGACACCGTGCGCAACGGATACCAGTCGATCCAGGTGAACATCACCATCGAGGGTGGCGCCGAGGCCGAGACCCTGCGTGGGGTGGTGGAGCGGTCGATCGCCAGGTCGGCGGTCTACGACATGTTGACCAACGGCACCGCGGTGTCGGTGGCGGTCGACGTCGCATGAACAGCCGGCACGCGGTCGGGGTGCATTCCCCGGCCGCGTCCGGTGAGGACCATCACCATGACCTGCGACTATGACGTGATCGTGGTTGGTGCCCGGGTGGCCGGGGCGTCGACGGCGATGTTGCTCGCCCGCCAGGGCCATCGGGTGCTGTTGGTCGATCGGGGCGCCCTGCCCTCCGACACGGTGTCTACCCACGCCGTCCTCCGTAGCGGGGTCCTCCAGTTGAGCCGCTGGGGACTGATTGACCGGGTGGTGTCAGCCGGCACACCACCCGTCAAGGCCATAACTCTCGGTTTCGGTGGAGAACGCATCGGATTCCAGGTTCGAGCCGAGTACGGGGTCGACACCCTGTACGCACCCCGCCGCCACCTCCTCGACGGGATCATCCTCGAAGCGGCGGTCGGGGCCGGCGCCGAGTTCCGCAGCTCCACCCGGATGGTCGACCTGATCCGCGATCGGCGAGAGTCGGTGCATGGCATCCTCGTCGACCAGGGCGGTGGTGACGTCGAGCCGGTGACCGCCAGGATGGTGGTCGGTGCCGACGGGGTGTGGTCGCGGACCGCGGAGCTAGTAGATGCCGGGGCCTACCGGAGTCACCAACCGACCAACGCGGTCCACTACGCCTACTATCGGGGCGTCGCCGTTGACGGCTTCTGGTTCCAATTCACCCCGGGGGTCAACGCCGGGGTGATCCCGACCAACGAGGGCCTCAGTTGTGTCTTCGTCGCCCGTCATCGTGATCAGGCTGGTGCCTTCCGGGCCGACCCTCAGGCCGAATTCGATCGATTGGTCGCCCGAGCCGGACCCGACCTGGCCGAAGTAGTTGGCGCGGGCACCCGGGAGACACCGTTCCGGGGCACCCCGGGTCTTCCCGGGTTCATCCGCCGCCCTTGGGGGCGGGGATGGGCTCTGGTAGGCGACGCCGGGTACACCAAAGACCCGATCTCGGCCCACGGGATCAGCGACGCCCTCCGCGATGCCGAGCTGTGTGCCCGTGCTGTCGACCGGGCGTTGATCGAGCCCCGATCGGCGCCGGCCGCTCTGCGTCACTACCAGCAGCAGCGTGATGCATTGTCGATGCGGATGTTCGCCGAGTCCGAGGCCCTCGCCGGCTTCAAGTGGGACGCCGCCGAGGCTTCGGCCCGGATGCGGGCGATCAGCGATGCGGTCCGTGCCGAGTGCGCCGCCCTCGACTCACTCCCTGAATGGGATTCGAAGCTCGCCAGGGTCTGACTCCGACCGGCGCAGGCTTGACTCCGGAGGATCCGTTCTCTTGAGGTCGAATGGCGGGACTGGGCCGACAGCCACGTTGCCGAAGGGATAGGCTCCTTGAACCGTTCTTGAACGCCGGCTCCGATGATCGG
>CAYZKF010000027.1:0-12856 GCA_964479135.1 uncultured Acidimicrobiaceae bacterium | reverse complement strand
TGGCAATCATCCCCAGCACCACCCAGGGCAGAAAGAGGATGACCGCGAGGAGGGAGATACGGCGGTGGTCGACACCGGCACCGACGGCCAGGGCGATGAGCACCAGATCCATCACCCGCCCTCCATCTGTCTGCGTCCCGAGATCGAGCTGATGACACGACCCCCGGCGGTCCGTTCGATCTGGACGACGATGTCGACCGCAGCTCGCAGCTGACGGGTGATCACCGTCTCCGAGGCCACCCCCGAGCTCATCGCCAGGGTCTCGAGCCGCCAGAGCGCCTCTTGCGGCGAGTTGGCGTGAACGGTGGTCATCGAGCCCCGATGACCGGTGTTCAGGGCTGAGATCAGATCGAGGGCCTCGGCGCCTCGGACTTCGCCGACGATGAGCCGGTCGGGTCGAAGCCGAAGCGCCGACCGGAGCAGCTCCCTGATGGTGATCTCGCCGGCCCCTTCGGCGTTGGGGGGACGGGCCTCGAGACGCACCACATGACCGGGCAGGGCGAGCTCGGCGGCGTCTTCGATGGTCACCACCCGCTCCGTGGACGGTATCGACCCGGCGAGCAGGTTGAGCAACGTGGTCTTCCCCGCACCGGTGCCTCCGGAGACCACGATGGTCGCCCGATCGGTCACCGCCTCGACCAGCAGGTCGACTTCCTCGGGTCGAACGGTCCCTGCCGCGACCAGATCCTGCAACGACGCCACCCTCTGGCTGAATCGTCTGATCGCCACCAGCGGGGATCGAACCGCCGCCGGAGGAAGAACTGCGTGGAGACGGCTCCCGTCGGGGAGTCGGGCATCCACCATGGGGTGGGAGCGATCGATCCGCAGACCGAGGGGGGCCAACACCCGCTCGACGACGGTGACTATCTCACCAGGAGACCCGAACCCGATCCCGGTCAGTTCAAGACCGTCGCCGCGATCGACCCATACCTCGTCGGGCCCATTGACCAGGACATCGGTGACGGTCGGGTCGTCGATCAGGCCCTGGATGGGCCCCATCCCCAGAATCCCGTTCACCACCTGAGGAACCGACTCCTCGAGCCTCCAGGGAGACTCGATCCCGAGCAGCCTGGTCGCTTCGGCACCGATCGAATCCGCATCGAACCGGGCGTCGGAGAGGGCGATGGCCCGGGACACCCGATCGATCATCCCCACGGCATCTCCCACACCGGCCGCCATGCCCTGAGCCAGGCACCTGCGGGGGGAAGCCCCCCGACCAGCATCCGTCGGGCGGTGGCCACCCGCAACGGGGGAAGCACCGGGCCGGGACCGGTCGGCGTCGATCCCCCCGGGACCTTCTGCCAGACCGAGGTCTCAGTCGTGGTCGGGGCCAGCCAGCCGGGGTAGAGCGGCCGGACTGGCACGATGGCGCCCGCCCAGTCCCTGGAGTCGAGCCGGACCACCACCCCTGGCCAATGGGCGGCCAGGGCCTGGACGATGGCCACCGCGTCGACCACCGGTAGATGACCCGATCTGAGCACCGCCACCCCACGACGGCCTGGGCTGATGTCGTCGAGCCGGGGGCCATCAGAAGCCAAGTCGGCGAGAGTCCGCCGAGATCCACTCCCCATCTGGTCGGCGAGGTCGATGACCAGCGCGGTGCCCATCGATGCCGCCAGACCCAGCGAGCCCAGCATGCCCAGGACCGGGTCGGCGGAGTGCACCGCGAGGACACGGATACTCTCCCTCCCCCTCATGTCTCGAACATAAGACCGTGGGGAAGGGGTTACAAGACCCTCGGAGCCTGTCGGTATCTTGGGATGGTGACCGCTGCGGCATTCTTCGACCTCGACAAGACGATCATCGCCAAATCGTCGACGTTGGCCTTCACCAGACCAATGTTCCGGGCCGGGATGCTCAGTGGAGCCACTCTGGCCAAGGCCGGTGTCGCCCAAGCCTATTACCAGGCCTTCGGGGCCGACGAAGGGCAGCTGGACAGGGTCAAGGAGGAGCTGTCCAACCTGACCCGGGGCTGGGAACGCGACGAGGTGGTCGCCCTGGTCGAAGAGACTGTCGACCAGGTGGTGGCCCCTCTGGTCTATGCCGAGGCACTGGCCATCATCGATGACCACCGGCGGGCGGGGCGCAAAGTGGTGGTGGTCTCGGCCAGCCCTGAGGAGATAGTCCGACCTTTGTGCCGCTACCTGGGGATCGAGGACGTGATTGCCACTCGTTCCGAAGTCGACGACGAGGGCCGTTACACCGGACAGATCGAGCGCTACGCATACGGCCCGGGCAAGGCCGAGGCGATACTGGAGATGTCCCTGGCCGAGGGAATCGACCTGGAGGCCAGCTACTCATACTCGGATTCGGCGACCGACATCCCCATGATGGAGATCGTCGGTAACCCGGTGGCGGTCAATCCCGACACCGAGCTTCGGGCCATCGCCGAGGAACGGGGCTGGGAGATTCGCCGTTTCGAATCGGCGGTGACACTGAGGGACAAGTTGGCATCCAAAGCTGTCCCCGGAGCGGCGGTGGTCACCGGAGTCGCCGCGGTGTTGACCTATTGGGCCCTCAAAGGCCGCAAGGGGTCACGGTGACTCGACGATCGACACCTGCCAGTTGAAACCGAGCCCGGCGACCTCACCGTACAGAACACCGGGGTCGATCAAGGTGCTGCCGAGTGCGACCAACACCTGACGACTGAGAACGAAGCCGACCGTCCGCAGCACCCCGTCCCGGTCCAGCGATTTCCCGACCCGTCCCCCTTCGACCACCTTGATGGCGTCGACGGCCGGAATCGCCACCACGACAGCGTCACCCAAGGGAACCGGGCCCGGAGCCTGAGAGGGGAGCCCGGCGGCGTCGATGAACACCCGGCGATCTTCAGGGCCGAGATCAGCGAGGATGTGTGACGCCCGCAACACGGGGCAAAGGTAGCCTCGATCGGGTGCACCGATCGCCGAAGCTTGCCCCATTCAGACTGGCCCTCAATTGAGCCGGGCCATGATCGTGGTGGCCGCCGGCAGCGGATCGAGGTTCGAGAGCGACAAGATGCTCACTCCCGTCGACGGTCATCCTCTGGTGGCGATAACCGTCGCCCGGGTCAAGCCCCACGTCGACCAATGCGTGCTGGTATGCAGAGCCGACCAGGTGGAACGGATCCGAGATCTCGAACTCGGGGTGACGGTTGTGGTGGGCGGGCCGACCCGGACAACCAGCGAGATCGCCGGTGTCTTCGCCCTGGTGGGGAGTCCCCGGCTGATCGGGATCCACGATGGCGCCCGGCCCAACCTCAGCCCGCCGCTGCTCGAGGAGCTTTACGAGACGGCCAGACTGATCGGAGGGGCGGTCCCGGTCATCCCCGCCGGTGGGTTGCTGCTCGACCATGCCACGCTGACCCCCATCGAAGGAGTCATGGCGGCCCAAACACCGCAGGTGTTCCGTGGCAGCGAGTTGACCCAGGCCTATCGCAGGGCCGACACCGAGGGCTTCTCGAGTCGCGACACCGCGGACCTGATCCTCGAGTACACCAACCTGGAGGTCGCCGCCGTCGATGGCGACCCAACCAACTTCAAGGTGACTTATCCCTCCGACCTGGCCCGGGTCATCCCCCTGTGAGCGCAGTCTTCTCGTAGACCACTTCAGTGA
Source organism: uncultured Acidimicrobiaceae bacterium (assembly GCA_964479135.1). Classification (GTDB taxonomy): domain Bacteria; phylum Actinomycetota; class Acidimicrobiia; order Spongiisociales; family ZC4RG35; genus ZC4RG35. The sequence goes on along the minus strand of CAYZKF010000027.1, from coordinate 9,262 downwards.
CACTGACCCCACCGATCTCCTCGAGGGCGACACGACTCCCCAATGCCCATCCTTGACGTTGATAGAAGTCCCGAGCGCGACGGTTCTGTTCCAGCACCCAGAGCAGAGCCTGGTGGTGTCCCAAATCGGTGAGAGCTTCCTCCCCGGCCCGGAGGAGGGCCCGACCGTGACCCAAACCCCAACCGTCCGGGTGAACGTAGATCGCGTATACCTCTCCCCAGCCTTCCTCGGCCCGGGCCGGGCCCACTGAGCAGAACCCGATGACTGGCCGTTCGGAACCGTCGGCGACCAGGATGACGCTCCCCTGGTCGATGTTGGTCTGGAACCACTCGACACGACGGGTCATGTCGAACCCGTTGAGGAACTCTTGGGGAAAGACATCCCGGTAGGCGTGTTGCCAACTGGCGATGTGCACCTCGGCGAGTCCGACGGCATCGTTCGGATCGGCGTGGCGAACGGCCACGGCTACTCCTCCTCGGTGCCCACTCCGGTGCTCCGACGATCACCACGGGCACCCAGGGCCCAGAATGCCAGGGCAGACAACGAGCCGGCCCCGAGCGCCAATGCCAGCCAGCCCCAACGCCTGGTTTCCCTGCTGAGCCCGTCGTCGTCTTCATCCCCGGTCTCCTCGGGCACCACCGAGAGTTGAACCCCCATCGAACTCAGGTTGGTCGCCGGAGACAGGCCCCCCTGGTCGCCAAGGGCCTCGAAGACGATTACGTAGTCCTTGCGGGGCAACTCGGTTCGGATGCCATAGACCCCTCCTCCCCGGTGAACGAGGGATATCACCGTCGTGTCGTCGGGGAGGGAGAGGTGAGCCACCACGGACTGAGCTGAGACCAGGACTTCCACCTCGAGGTCTACCACCATGGTGGTGTCGCCCAGGCTGACCGTGGACCCGGTGGCCTCCCCGAATGACCCTCCAAGTTGGATCGACGCCAGCAGAACAGCGGCAATTGCCTTGATCATCGGGGCCATTCCCCTCGCTCGCTGAGCACCTCCCTCAGCAGATCAGGCCGATCGGTGACCAGGCCATCCACACCAATGTCGAGAAGCCGTCTCATCTCCCCGGGCTCATTGACCGTCCATACGTGCACATGTAACCCGGAATCGTGGGCAACTCGCACCAAACGTTCGTCGACCACCCTGACGCCTCTCATCTGTCTTGGCACCTGCAACGCCTTGGCTTTGCCGGCAACCCCACGGCCGACCCTGGAGGCAAGCATCCACCTCCTGGTGGCAACCGATCCGGTCGAGGTGGCGACCCGGTCGTCGGTCGCCCGCCGAAGCTCTTCGAGCCGGGCGTCGCTGAATGAGCCGACCACCACCCGGTCATACAAAGAATGGGTGGCGAAGATACGCGCCAGCTCGCCGGCCATACCGTCACACTTGAGATCGACAACCAATCGCACCTCGGGGAATGAGGTAACCAGCTCCTCAAAAGTGGGGACCACCACACCCTTGCCCCGGTAAGAGAAGTTGTCCCCGCCACGATGACGAAACCCGGCATCGAGCCCAGCCACCTCGACATAGGTCATCGTGGCCAACCTGCCGGTTCCATCGGTGGTCCGATCGACCGTGCGGTCGTGAAAACAGACCACCACACCGTCGACGGTCATCCGCAGATCGGTCTCGATGTGGGTGTAGCCCATCCCGACTGCGCCGGAGAACGCCTCCATGGTGTTCTCCGGCCACAACAGCCGACTTCCTCGATGGGCGATGGCCACCGGAGTCCGCCACAATTCGGGGTTCATCGAGGTTTGAAGCTAACCAGGGCGCGGGCAAACGGGAAGAGGGGCCCGGTTGGGCCCCTCTTCTATGAATCCAGCAGCCGGGTGGTTACTCGGCGACCCGGTCCTTCAGACCCTTGGCCGCGGAGAAGTGGGCGTACTTCTTGGCGGGGATCATGATCGTGGCCCCGGTGGCCGGGTTTCGGCCCTGACGGGCAGAACGAGACTTGGTGCTGAAGCTGCCGAAGCCGGTGATGTTCACCTTGTTACCGGCGTCGAGCTCGACGGCGATGATTCCCTCGCCTGACTTGGTCGAGAAGATGTGCTCGATGATCTCGGCGGCCTGCGCCTTCGAGATGTCAGCCTTCTTGGCGAGTTTGTCCGCCATCTCGGTTTTGTTCACGGCCCCTCCTTTGGGTCGATGGGTCTTCGCCGCGTGTGGTGCGACAATGGCCACCTACGATAGGGCAAGAGGCCGAAAACATTGGTCCTTTGTGTCATTTACGATTCGCGACCCGATGAGTGTCGAATATCAGCTGAGCGGTGACACCGCGGTCATCACCTTCGCCCGACCCGACCGCTTCAACGCCATCGAGGCAACCTTGTCGGCCGGACTGGTCGGCGCTCTCGACCGCGCCGCCTCGGAAGCGAGGGCGGTAGTCATCACCGGAGCGGGAAAGGCGTTCTGCTCCGGGGCCGACCTCGCCGACCTGGTCGAGGACTACCGCCGCGACGGCCCCGACCTCCACGGCCGTCTGGAGAGTGTCTTCCACCCCATGGTCAACGCCCTGGTCAACGCACCGGTGCCTACCGTTGCCGGGGTCAACGGGGTGGCAGCCGGCGCCGGTCTAGGGATTGCCCTGGCGTGTGACATCCGGGTCATGGCCCAGTCGGCGACTCTCACCTCGGCATTCACTGCCATCGGCCTGGTCCCTGACTCTGGCACCACCTGGTGGCTTCCCCAGATGGTCGGGATCAGTCGGGCACTCGAGTTGACCATGACCAATCGACGAGTCGGTGCCGAGGAGGCTTTGGCGCTTGGCCTGTGCTCCGAGGTCGCCCCGGACGAGAACCTGGTCGAAAGGGCGGTGGCGTTGGCCTCATCATTAGCCGACCTGGTCCCCGACTCGCTGGTGACCACGAGACGTCTCATCCGTGATGCCTCAGGATCGTCATTGAACGCAGCGCTCGAGGCCGAACAGAGAGAACAAGGCCGTCTGGGGAAGACCCCCGAGCATCTCGAAGGAGTCAATGCGTTCCTGGAGAAACGAAAACCCGACTACCGCAAGCCCTGACCGGTCGGTGCGGGCCGCATACTTTGTACTTGGTACTTCCTTCGTACTTGGTACTTCGTACTTCGAATTTCGAACCCCGTACCCCGATCGAGCCAGGCAGGCTGGTCCACGACAGAAACGGATCGCGCGAGAAGCTGAAACGCCCCACCCCGCCGCAACGCGAGGGGGCCGCGGTCGGGGTACGGGGTACAGGCATCGGGACGCCTGCTCCGGGATCATGTCATCGCCCCCGGAACTTCAAGCAGGATCCGGTCGCGGTACGAGGTACACGAGGGAGCGAAGCGACCGAGCCAGCAGCGACCGAGTCACCTGGTGACCAGATAGATCTCCAGGGTGAGCTTGCCTCCGGCGCCATGTCCTATGGCGACTCCTACCCGGTCGTTGAGCCAGGCCAGGTCCTCATTGCCGGTGTGGAAGGTCAACAACTCGTTGATGTCAGCCGACTTGTCCGCGTTGATGGTCGACACACCGATCGCACGGTATCCAACAGACTCCCGCTTCTCGCCGATCACTCCGTGAATGTCGAGGTCCATGTTCCCGTCTGATCTGACCACCGAGTAGTCCACGCCTCGAACCGGTCTCTCTCCGTCCCAGTGAGCGCCGGTGGCAATCCCGGTGAACGGGAAGTCGATCCTCATCCCGGCGGGGCCGTTCCCGATCACGTTCACGCCCAACTCGCCTTCGATGGTGCAGAAGGTCTCCAGACCTGGCATGGGACATCCTCTCTCGGTGATTGGCGTCACCGTAGCCTCGACCGGGACAGCAGGGACCGGACCTCGGCGTCGTCGACCTGACCGAAGTCGCGGTACCAGGCCCCAACCGCCCCGAAGTGTCTCGGTTGTTGGAGGACCACCACCCGGTCGGCGACATCGCCCATGGCTCCTACAGTGTCGGAAGGCCCCACCGGGACACAGAGCCACACTTCCTCAGAGCCCCGCATCCGTAAGGCTTCTATCGCCGCCAGTGCGGTCGAGCCAGTGGCCAAACCGTCGTCGACGATGAGGGCGGTGTGTCCGGAGGGGTCGATCGGAGGATGGTCTGCCCGATAGTCGGATGCCCGTTTGACCAGGGTCTCGATCTCGGCCCGAAGGACCGACTGAAAGGCAGTTTCGTCGACTCGAGCCAGGTCGATGATCCCGTGGTTCCGAATAACGACACCCCCCTCGGCGACCGCGCCCATCGCCAACTCCGGCTGGCCGGGGACGCCCAGCTTCCTCACCAGCAGGACATCGAGATCACAGGCGAGGGCGCGGGCCGCCTCGTACCCGACCGGTACCCCGCCCCGGGGAAGGGCGAGGACCAGAGGATTCGATGGGGCGGCCTTCACCAGACTGGCCCCCAACTCGACCCCGGCATGGCGACGATCGTCGAACATCTCAGCCGTACCGGCCGATGTACCAGCCGAGCCAGGGCATCACCTTGTCGAGGAATCCGGAGGCCTCGGCCACGGGGAGGGTACGAGCGGCATAGTTCATCAGCATTATCTGGCGGGCGGCATGGAACGCGTCGATCTGGGAGTCGTCGACCACCGGCCAGACTCCCACGGTCTCGAACCCACGACGGAAGGCGGCTCGGAGCTCGTCCCGGCGGTCCTGGCCTCTCGAGTGGTAGAGACTGATGGCGATGTCCTGGGCGGGAAGGGCGATCATCACGTCTTCGAAGTCGAACGCATGGATGCGACTACCCACCAGATGGACGTTCCACTCGTGGAGGTCTCCATGCACCACTTGAGGCTCGCCGTGGGTCCAGGCATCCTCGATCACCTGCTCCGACAAGGCACCGGCGACGGAGATCACCTTCCGGGTCTTGGCATCGAACAGATGCCCAAATAGGGGGTCGCCAATCACCACCGGATCGAGGTCGGAGTCGTAATAGAAGACCCGGTCCCAGCGTCGCATCCCCTCCGGGTTCTCCGGCTCCCAGGTCCGGCCGTGCGTTTGAAGGGCCGCACTCATTTGTCCGAGAAGACGGTATCCCACCGTCCCAGCCCCGCCCCCGAGGGGCACACCGGGGACCCAGGAGAAGAGGACACAGGCCCTCTCCATTCCCAGATCGGGGTCGAACTCGTCGACGATGAGGGCGCCACCGGCGGTCTTGATCGGTCGGACCACGTCGAGTTCGGTCTCCCGATTGAGAGCGTCCAGCCACGCCACCTCGTATCCGATATTCGATCTGGTGTTGCCATGTGGAGAGCCCACTCGGAGCACCAGCTGGTCGCCGTTATGGCTGACCACCCGGAACATCACGTTGGAGTGGGTGGCAAGATGCTCGACCGCCCGGATCGAGTATGAATACCGCCTGAGAACCCTATGGGCCAGGGGGAGGAGCTGTGAGGCTTCTTTGGCTATTCGTGATGCATCCATGGGAGCGGGCGTTGCCGGGCCGCTGGCTCAATTGTGGTCGATGATGTCGGCGGTCGGGATGACATCCCCGGCGATCGCCGAGCCGATCCGTTCGTCCCCACGACGCCGGTGGTAGCCATCCCAGAGGGCGAGCATCGACGGCAGGACCACCACCGCGGCCACCAGGGCGAGCCCGATTGCGTACACGGTCACTTGGCCCATCTGACGGAAAGGCACCAGGCTGGCGGTCATCAGTATCCCGAACCCTGCCATGGTGGTCAGCGCAGAGCCGGCGAGTGCTCCTCCGGTGTGCCTCATCGTCGAGCGCAGAGCATTGTCGAGACTGGCGTAGGCCTTCTGATCCTCCTGGAACCGACGGGCGATGTGAATGGTGAAGGGGACTCCAATCCCGATGGCCAGTGCGGCCAGGGTGGCGGTGACCGGTCCAAACGGGATCCCGGTGGCGTACATGAGACCGTAGGTCCACAACACCACCAGCCCGACCGGGGCGATGGTGATGACCCCGAGGAACCAACGTCTCGACTCGACCAGAAAACTCATGGCGAGGACCAGCGCCGACACCGCGATGGTGATGAACAACGACCGCGCCTGGGAGTCGGTGAGCTCGCCGACGATGACATCGCCGATGATGTTGTCCGAGGTGGCGATGGCGGAGACACCGGTCTGCCGCACCGGCGCAAAGACACCGTCCAGCCCCGGCCTGAGATCGCCGACATCCTCCCCGGCGGTCGTGGTGATATCCCAGAGGAAAGCGTCGAGGATTCCACCCTCGAAATAGATCACCCTCTCCGCGGCTTCGGGTGCGATGTTGGTCATCGCTCGATAGAGGGGGGTGATGTCGGTTCCGAGAGGCACGGTGAGGTCGGAATCGAGCTCGACCTGTTGGGCTGCTGCGATCAGGTCGGGGTGGGTGCCATCGGGCCCACCGGCCATGAGCTGGCCAAGCAGGCCGACGGGTGACATCGCATTGGCGAAGCGACCCTGAGGTGAGTCGATAGTCGACACGTCGGAGATGTCGGCCAGAGCCGAGTTGGCGGCGACCAGGGCGTTGTGTGCGTTGGCGTCGAGACCGGCGGCGGGTGTCGCCTCGACGAGCACCTGGGTCTGTTCACCGAAGCCTCCCCCGAACTCCGAAACCAACAGGTCCAGGGTCGACACATACTCGGAGTCTTCGGGGAGAAAGTCGGTGAAGGAAAAGCGAGTTTCCAGCTGGCTGAACCCGTAGTAGCCGGCGCCACCGAGGAGGAGGGCCACGACCAGTGTCGCCACCGGTGCACGCAAGGCGAGCACGGCCAGTTTCTCCATGATCCGGGGAAGGAGACGGTCTCCATGCTTCTGGAGGGACTGGACGGGAAGTTTGCCCTTCCGCTCTGCTCGGCGATCGGCGACGATCCGAACCGACGGGACGAAGGTGAGCATGAGCAAGAAGGCAACGGCAATCCCAACCGCAGCCAGTATCCCGAAGTCTTTGAGGGCGGGCACCGGGTTGAAGACGTTGGTCAGGAAGCCGATGACGGTGGTGATCGTGGCCAGGGCCAAGGCGACTCCGACGGTGCCGACGGCCTTGGTCACTGCGCTGTCTACCGACCCACCCTGTCCGACCTCCTCCCGATACCGCGAGGTGAGGTGGATGGCGAAGTCGACTCCGAGCCCGATGAGCAGGATGGGGACGATCTGGGTAGGGGCGGAGAAGGCGTCGATGATCCCGACCTGCTCGAGGAGATATCCGATTCCCTGCATCCAGGCGATGGCGCAGAGGATGGTGAGCAGGGTGATCAAGGTGTCGGTGACGGTCCGGCGGCCCGAAGCGAACCAACTTCCTCCCCGGCCTGGAGGCAACCAATAGACCATCAGCAGGATGAGGAGGATCACCACGAATGCCATGCCGAATAGCCGGCCGACCTCTTCGGTGAAGTCATCGACCCCGGTGAGGAGGAGGTAGAAGGAGAAGGGCCGGATCGAGAGCTCGGAATCGATATCGCCAAGGTCGGCGGCCATCGCTTTCTCGGCATCGACCTGGGCGTTGAACGCCTCATCGGCGGTGCCTTCGAAGGCGCCGATGAAGGCGAGGGCCATCCCGCCGGAAGCACTGATGGTGGCCGAGTCGTAGTCCTCGGAAACCAGTCGAGAGAGGAAGGAGACCTGGTCAGGGGGGGCGTCGTTCACCCCGTCCCCATTGGTCGCCTCGGAGTAAATCGACTTCACCAGCTCGTCGCTCATCTCGTCGACGGTGAGACCGAGCTCGAGCATCTCCTGTTCGACGATGCCCAGGTAGTGGAAGGCGCCGGGCCGTTCCGGCCGGTCGCCGATATTCGAGCCGACCTCGGACTGGCGAATGGCGTCCACTGCAGCCATCGCCGTGCGTAGCCCTTCGACCGTGATCACGTCGCCCCCTTCGGCGAGGATCAGCACTTGGAGGGTCGACTCCGAGCTCTCCCGGCCGAACTTGTCACCGATCCGCTCCGAGGCGGCTATCTCCAGACTCTCGGGAGCGAATCCTTCGTTCCCCGAGGCCACCGTGGCCTGACCGGCGAAGAAGCCGAGACCACCGGTGAGGCCGATGGTGACGACGATGACCACCCATGGCACCCGGCGCGCCATTGCCGCCATGCCCGACACGATTGACTTCACTGATGCTCCTGATACGAGGAAAGGTGACCGCGGATGGGCTGAATCGTCGCTGGAACCGTCGCCAACACAAAATCACCGGTTGACTGCGAGGACTTGGTCCAAGACCTCGACGAACCGGCGGTTCTCCTCAGGCGAGCCGACCGTCACCCGCAGCCACTCGGCCGACATCGGGCGAACCAGTACACCACGGATGGTGAGCTCCCCGGCGAGGGACTTCGAGTCGCCGCTTGGGGTCCTGAAGTAGACGAAGTTGGTATGGCTCTCCACCTGTTCCAAACCTCGCTCTTCGATGGCCCCCGCCAGATAGTGCCGGGCGGAGACATTGTCGGCCGCCCGCCGGGAGAGCTCCTCGGGCTGACCCAGCGACGCCAGCGCCGCGGTCTGGGCAATCCGGTTGACGGTCAGCGGCTGTTGGGCCTTGCGTAGCCCGGACAATGTCTCCGGGTGTCCGATGGCATACCCGATCCGCAGACCGGCCAGTGAGTAGATCTTGGAGAAGGTGCGGAGAGCGACCACATTGGGACGCTCGACTGCATAACCCGACACCGTTTGATACGTCGGATCCCCGACGAACTCGTGGTAGGCCTCGTCCACCACCACCAGCACCGACTCGGGCACCGAGCCCAGGAACTCCTCGACGGCGTCTGCCGGTCGCATCGTCCCGGTCGGGTTGTTGGGATTGCACAGATAGACCAGCCGGGTGGAGTCGTCAATCGATGATCGAAGGGCGTCGAGATCGACAGCGAACCCAGCATCGAGGGGCACCTCCCTGGCTGTGCTCCCTGCCCAAACCGCGGCGAAGCGGTACATGATGAAACTCGGCCAGGCGTAGACGATTGTGGTCCCGGGACCACCCACCGCCGAGGCGAAGTCGGTGATCAGTGCTGTGCTCCCGTTGCCGAAGAGCAGATTGGAGCGCTCCACACCGAGCTCGGAGGCCAGAGTCCCGATCAGCTCCCAGGCTTGATTGTCGGGATAACGATTGGACGAGCCCAGAGCCGCCGCGACCGCCTCGGCCACGCCGGGAAATGGGCCTTCAGGGCTTTCATTGGCGGTCAACTTGACCACGTCGGCGGGATCGATGCCATGTTCCCGAACCACTTCATCTATGGGGCGGCCCACCTCGTATGCGGTGAGAGCGGCTATCTCGGGGCGAAGGATCGGCATCCCGGGAAAATAGCGGACTCTCGTACCCCGTACCCCGTACCCCGTACCCCGTACCCCGTACCCCGTACCCCGAAGG
>CAYZKF010000026.1:0-13136 GCA_964479135.1 uncultured Acidimicrobiaceae bacterium | reverse complement strand
CAGGTCGTCTTCGGTCCCATGGTTGGGGACTACCAGATCGGCCACCGATAGCCATTGCGACCGGGAGGGCTGGATCGACATCCTCGCCTTTGCCTCCTCTTCGGCGAGCCCCCGCGCGACCAGCCGTTGCAGTCTGATCTCGTCGTCACAATCCACTACAACCCGTCCCCAACTCCCCTCAGGCGCCTTGTCCAAGAGGGGGATCTCGACCACGGCCACGCCCGAGACTTCCTCGAGTAGCGCCTTGATCCTGCCGAAGATATGTGGATGTGTCATCGACTCCAGGGCCGTCAGCTCGCCCGCGTCGGCGAACACAATCGACGCCAACGCGCTCCGCTCGATCTGACCGCCGACCAGGGTCGACGGCCAGCGCGCCGCCACCTCGGCAAAGGCGGGACCGCCCGGCTCGATGACGGCATGACCGATGGAGTCTGCGTCGATGGTGAAGACGCCAGACTCGTCGAGAAGCCGGCGAACCGTGCTCTTGCCGGCGCCGATACCTCCCCCGAGCAGCCAACGGTGTTCCGTTCCGGTCACGAGCCGCGACGGTAGCCTCTGACCATGGCCACCCCCGCCCCATGGGAGACCCGGATCCACAAGACCGTCGTGGTCGGCCAATGGGTGGCCCTGACCATCGGCATCGTCTCGCATGCGGTCCAGACCGGCGGCGGAGGGACCTTCTGGGGCGCTTTCACACTCGCCGCCCTGTACGCCCTCGGGGCGACCCTGATCCCCGAGACACGATTCCAGGCAAGGTTCGGGGCCGAGACCAACACTCTGGGTGGGGCGATCGTGCTCGGAGTCGCCCTCACCCTGTCGTCGGGACCCGACAGCCCATACCTGCTGCTCTCCATGGGTCCACCGATATTGGCAACCCTCTATGGCGGAATCCGGTCCGGGTTGATGACCGGGATGTTGTCGGCGGGCCTCCTCACCCTCATCACCCTGGCCCGGAGTGGCGAGATCATCGACGCCGCCCCCGGTGCTGCGTTATACCTGGTTTTCGTCCTTCTGGTCGGAGTGATCCGCAAACTCTTCGAGGACATCCACCAGCACGCCACCGAACTGGCCAAGGAGAAGCAATACGCCACCCAGCAGTTGGAACGGTTGGAGCAGATCCACGGTGCTTTGCTCAAGCTCTCCGAAGACGTCTCGGCGGGACGGTTCAATGCCATAGAGGTAGGCGCCGACACCCTCGACACCATCTTGGCCCGGTTCCCCGGGTCGGCTGGTCGTTTGGCCATCGTCAACGAAACCGGTCCCGTGGTGCTGGCCGCCCGTGGAATCCCCGACGAGAACGGCCACTCTTATGAGCTGCCTCTCTCGACCAACGACAGCGAAGTCGGCTCTCTGGAGCTGATCACACCCACCGAGCTCACCGCGGCGGAGATCGAAGAGACCAAAGCGGTCATCTACCCGGTGAGCCTGGCCTTCGCCAACCTCCAACTCCTCCAAGAGATCGTCGGCTCGGCAGTGTCCGAAGAGCGGATCCGGCTCGCCCGCGAGATGCACGACGACATCGGCCCGTCCCTGGCTTCCCTCGGGTTGGCTCTCGACCTGACATCGATGCAACAGAGCCACAATCCGGAAGTGGCCGCCGACCTCCAGGTGCTCCGCTCCAACGTGACCAAGCTGGTGGAAGACGTCAGGGCCTCGGTCGCCGACCTCAGGGTGGCGCCCGGCCCGACTCTGACCGCCAGGATCATGCAGGGAACCTTCAACCTCGAGGGTGGACCTCCCGTGGTGGTCGACCTCGAAGAGAGACGGCCACCGCGGGCAGCCCTGATCAGCGACCTCACGTCGATCCTGATCGAGGCGACCCGCAATGCCCACATCCACTCCGGAGCCACCAAGATCGTGGTAACCGGTCACGTCGACCGCAGTTTCGGCCGCTGCAGCGTGGTCGACGACGGTGTCGGATTCGACCCCGACCACGAACCCGAAGGCCACTTCGGGCTGGTCGGGATGAGAGAAAGGGCGGCCAAGATCGGAGCCACCATCAAGTTCGACTCAAAGACCGGGGCGGGGACCGCGGTCACGGTTGAATGGGGTAACAAATGATCCGTGTCATGATCGCCGACGACCACCAGCTCTTCGCCGAAGGGCTGAGCCAGGCCCTGAACAGCCTGCCCGACGCCCGGGTGGTCGGGGTGGTCAACTCCGGTCCGGCCCTCGAAGAGGCCTTGGCCAGCCAGCCCGCTGAAGTCTCCATAGTCGACATCGAGATGCCCGGTGGGGATGGGATTCTCTCCATCAACGCTCTCGGCGCCAAGACCAAGGCGATCGTGGTCTCGATGTACGCCTCCGACGAGCAGAGAGAGCGAGCTTCCAAGGCGGGAGCCAAAGGTTTCTTCTCCAAAGGGGTGCCGCTCACCACTCTGGCTGCCGCGGTCCGTGCCGTGGCCGACGACAACGACCTGCTCGGATTGAGCGATGAGGAGCGCGACGATCTCCTCGAGACCTACCGGGAAGCTCAACTCGACCCCGGCGCGGCGTCGCTGACCGCCCGTGAGCGGGAGATTCTCCAACTCCTCGCCATCGGGGTGTCCGCCACCGACGAACTGGCCGAACGTCTTTACATCTCCCAGAAGACGGTGAAGAACCACCTGGCATCGATCTTCCAGAAGCTGGCGGTCAGCGACCGGACCCAGGCAGCGATCGAGTCGATACGACTAGGAATCGCCAGGCCGAATTAACCGAGAAGCCACCCAATCGATGGGTCTTGCGACCCATGATCTGAAGCCATTACAGCCTTTAGTCTGACCTAGACCTTGCCGAAGGAAGAAAAGATGTTCAACAAGATGATCAACAGGATGATATTGAGTGAGAGAGGCGCCTCGATGGTCGAGTACAGCCTCCTGGTGGTTCTCATCGCCATCGCCGGACTGGTTGCAGTCAACTACTTCGGGGACACCGTCGCCGGCACCTACAGCGAGATCGCCGACGAACTGGCGACAGCCAACTCATGAGAGTTTTGAAGAATTCCCGAGACCCGGTCTCGGGAAGCAGGAAGGCGAAGACGCCCGACTGCAGGCCAGATAGCGGACCCAAGGAGGGGTACATGCTTGCTCTGTGGACCAAAGTAATGAGCCGCTTTCAGGATGAGAAAGGTGCCTCCATGGTGGAGTATGCCTTGCTCGTGGTCCTGATTGCCATCGTCGCCATCGTGGCGATCCGGCTCGCCGGACAAGAGGTCTCATCGACCTTCAGCCAGATCGCCGACGCACTGTCGGGCGCCTGATCTAGCTGCAACCTAAAGAAGACGAAGGGCCCCTCTGGGGCCCTTCTCTCTTTGGTGCCAGCTCCCCCGTACCCCGTATCCCGTACCCCGAAAGCGCGTGCCGAGCTGCACGCACAGGTCGCGTACCAAGTGGGAGCGAGCGCTACGGGCGCATCACCACGTAGAAGTCGTCGCCGTGAATCTCCTGCCATCCCGCGGCGTTGAGCCGGCCGATCATCGGATCTCCCGACTTGAGCAAGGCCTGTTCGATCCGGTCTCGTTCGAACACCGGCTCCCAGGGCTCTCGACCCGACCGGATCGCCACGAACTCATCGATCCTCTCCAGGTAGAGCTCGACCCGATCGTCGATGAACACACCTTCCCCGAAGTGCCCCGAATAGATCAGATAGCCGCCGGCCGAGTCGTCGTGGAACGTCCGAACATCATCGAGATGGCCTATCGCCTCCACCGGGAAACGTTCCTCGTCGACGACCACCGGAGAGGTCAACAGGAACGGGAACAGGATGAGAAGGACTATTACCCCGACCGCCACCGGACGGGGAAATCCTCGCCCTTTTTGCCAGGAGAGGCCCGCCATCGACATCGCCACCAAAGGGATGAGAGCGATCCAGGCAGGGGGCACAGCCCGGGTCGCCGACATGCCCAGGGCGACAAACGGGGCGATCACCCACAACGATGCGGTGGGCAACCGGCCTTTCATCGACCCATAGATCAGCATGATGATTCCGATCAAGAAGGGGGCCAGGGCCGGTGTCAGGAAGTCCGGGGTCCGCCATTCGCTGATCAGGGAAAGATGGGGGCGGGCAACCGCGAAATCGGCCAGGATGACTATCACGCCGAGACCGTGGGCGGTCATCAGGGTGGCAAGACCCGCCGCAACGACCTGGGGCACCGCCTTCCACTCCTTGCTCGAGATCATCCGGAGAGCCAGGTAGATCAGACCTATTGCGAAGCTCCCGTGCACCGAGGCCCACAGCCACAACAGGAAGGGCAGCGTCCATCTCAACGTCTTGGTGTCCCAGGCGAGGATGACCAGAGCCATCAGAGGGTACGAGAAGAGCACGGGGCGAGGATGCAGACTCGGGATCAAGAGGACGGTGCTCAGGAAAAGCACGACCGCGGTGGCCGGGACACTCGACGACCAGCGGTACGCCAGGAGGCCGATAGCGGCGAAGGTGAGGGCCGACAGCGCCATCACCATCATCCCGGTGAACCCCAGACCGAAGATGTTGTGAGCGAGTCCGTAGATCAGCTCGGCGAGCCAACTCTGGGTAAGCCAGGGCTCGCCGCCCATGGTGAAGGAGAAGGGGTCGGAGGTTAGAACCTGACCCGCCTCCGCCTGAGTCTCGCCAGCCGCTATGTGCCACAGGTAAGAATTGTCCCGGACCGGGCCAAATGAGGCGATGACCACCGCAATCCAGGGAACCAGCAACGCCAGCTGAGGTAACGAGATCCTCTTCGGGGACGGCTGGACGGCCGTCACCGTCAGATTCCGGCGAATGCGCCGGCTATCTGGATCGCCGCCGGTCCGAGAAGGACGATGAACAGCGACGGGAAGATGCAGAACACCAGTGGGAACACCAGCTTGACCGGGGCGGCGAACGCCTTCTCCTGGGCCCGTTGACGACGTTTCACCCTCATCTCGTCGGCCTGGACCCTGAGCACCCGGGCGATGGTGACACCAAAGGCCTCTGCCTGGATCATCGCCAAGAGGAAGGAGCGCAGTTCGTCGAGGTCGGTCCGTTCCATGAGATGACGCATCGCCTCACGACGACTCACTCCGACCCGGGTCTCCTGGAGCATCCTGAAGAACTCCTCCGACAATGGCCCGGGGACCGTGGCCACCACCCGAGATAGCGCCGAATCGAACCCGAGACCGGCTTCAACCGAGATGACCAGGAGGTCGAGCATGTCGGGAAGGGCCCGCAGCATTGCCTGACGTCTCTCATCGATCTTCCTCTTCAGCCAGGCATCGGGCCCGAAAAAGCCGAGGATGATGGGGAAGAGGAAGAGGGCGGTTCGTTGGATTGTGTCTTCGCCAAAGTCGATGAGGACGAACCCGCCGATGAGGCCGACCGCGGTGGTGAGGAGCTTGATGACCACCAGAGCCGGTGCGTCGAGATTCCCCGGACTCCCGGCCAGGACCAGATCATGTTGTTTCTTGTCGAGGTACCCCACCGGTGTGAATCGTTTGAGGAATCGGGAGATGCCGAGGACGACCGGGCCGATGGTCCTTTGCGCCAGTGGCTTGGCCAGCTCTTCGTCACGTGCGGTTTGGACACCTTGGTTCCGTCCGTACAGGGCGAGCCGGTTGACCATGTCCTCACGGGCGCGGGTCACCCCCATCCCGATCCACACCGCGACAAACAAGACCAGGGCAAACACCGCCACCACCACCAGGGTCACGCCTTCAAAGGCGCCGATGTCGCTCATATCTCGATGTCCACGATCTTCTTCAACCAGAACACGCCACCGGCCATGAGGAGCAACCCGATTCCAATCGCGATGCGGCCGAAGGTCTCCTCGACGAGGGGGGCGAGATAGTCGGGGTTGGTGGTCCACAAGAAGAGGGCCATGGCAAAGGGGAGCATTCCGAGGACGATGGCCGAGATGCGACCCTCGGCGGTAAGAGCCTGGATCTCACCTTTCAGCCGGTTCCGGGCTCGCATGGTGTCACCGACCGTTTGCAGAACCTCGGCGAGGTTGCCTCCGACCTCTCGCTGGATCTCGATGGCCATCACGGCCCACTCGAAGTCTTTGGACTGGGTGCGATCGACGATTCCCCTCAAGGCGTCGCCCACGGTTCGACCCAGTCTCGCCTCGGCTATGGCACGGCCGAACTCCCGGGCAGTCGGGTTGGGAGCCTCGGAGGCCACGGCTTCCGTGGCTTGGAGGAGTGAGTACCCCGCCCTGAGCGAAGTGGACATCAAAGTCAGGGTGTCGGGGAGTTGCTTCTCGAACTTCTTCTGCTCCCGATTCCCGGTGAAGTTGACCAGGATGATGAAGAACAGGATGAGGCCGCCGAAGGTTACGGCACCGACTACGGGACTATTGAAGATCCCCATGAAGATCCCGCCCACTGCCGCCAGACCGATCATGGCGAGAATTGCCTCGCCGGGGGTCATGGGGATGTTGGCCTGCTCCAGCGCGGAGTTCATACCGGAGAGGAGCCCGCGGCGGCGGACCTCCTCCTCGGCAGCCTGGGAGAACCTGTTGAACAGCGGTATCCGCTCGAGGAATCCCTTCTTCTCCTCGGTTGGGGCGCGACCACGGCGGCCGTATGCCTGGAGACGCTTGGCGAAACGGTTGGGGTCGTCTTCGGGCTCGCGGCCGAAGAGGATCACCAGGAAGAGGAAGATGGTGAGACCCAGCCCGGCTGCACCGATCAGGACCAGAGTCGCCATGTCGAGTGGCAGGTTGGACTCGATCACGACCGTCGTAACCGGCGCCAGGGTGACCGTTGTGGTCGGACCGGCGGTGGTCGTGGTGGCGAAACCCGAGACCGCGAAGATTCGGGAGGTGCTGAAGCCTTCGTAACCAACCACGAACTCGGCCTCACCGGGAACATTGGCCGGGGAGCGGAACCGCGCCACCTGGGTGTTGCTTATCTCCCGACTGATCGCCCCGTAGAGGGCCGACAACTGCGACGGGTCGGGTGTGGAGAGAAAAAGCCCGTTGCCGGCATCGGCAATGGTGGCCACCGCTTCCGGGTTGAAGTCCGATGACTCGAGGACCACTCCAAAGACCCTCACCTCGCTGCCCTGGATCGCCGCCACTGCCTCCTCGAGACTGGCCGTGGACGCGGTGTCCTCGCCGTCGCTCAACACGATCAGGTTGGCCAGCAGATTGGCCGCCGACCCGGCGGAGAACAGGCTTATCCCCTGGATGACCCCGTCGTTGAACGCGGTCTCACCAGCCGCCTCGATGGCGTTGATCCGGTTGGTCAGGTCCTGTTTGTTGTTGGTGAAACCCGACAGGACCTGGACCTCGGCGGCAAAAGTGACCAGAGCGATCTGGTCGGTCAGCGACGCCTGTTGGACGAAGTCGACAGCAGCGGCCTGGGCTGCCAGCAGGGGCGCTCCGGCCATCGAGCCCGACGCATCGATGGCGAGTACCACGCCAACCGGGACCGACGACTCGCTGAGCGAGGCCACCTGGAGCTCAGAGACCGGCTCGCCATTGACGGTGATCTCGAGCGAAGACGGATCCGGTGCAGTCTCGAAGTTGCGGAACTCGATGATCAGGGTTGTCTGGCCGCCATCGGCGTATCGCGCTCCGTTGAAATCGACGATCTCGATCGACTGCCCGGCGGTCTGGGCCAAGACCGGCAGGGCTCCCAGCACGAGAGCTGTCAAAGCGAGGAGGACCCGTTTCATCGTCTGGCGAACGGCTCCGGGTCGAACAAGTCGGCGGGAAGCCTGATCCCCTGGTTCTCCAGATCCTCGGAGAACGTGGGCCGGATCCCGGTTGCCTTGAGACGACCGTTGTAAACCCCTTCGTCGTCGACACCCATCCCGAAATCGAAGAGGAACAGATCCTGAAGGGTGATGATGTCGCCTTCCATTCCCTCCACCTCGGTGATGTGGGTGACCCGTCTCGTGCCATCCCGGAGACGGGCGACATGCACGATCAAGTCGATCGCCGAGGAGACTTGCTCGCGGATCGCCCGGACCGGAAGATCGAACCCGGCCATCATCACCATGGTCTCGACACGGGACAAGGTGTCCCGCGGGCTGTTCGAGTGCACCGTGGTGATCGAGCCGTCGTGACCGGTGTTCATCGCCTGGAGCATGTCGAGCGCTTCGGCGCCCCGGACCTCACCGACCACGATGCGGTCGGGACGCATTCGCAGAGTGTTCCTCACCAAATCGCGGATCGCCACCTGGCCCTGGCCTTCGATGTTGGCCGGCCGCGACTCGAGTGTGAGCACATGCTCCTGGTGCATCTGCAACTCGGCAGCATCCTCGACCGTGATGATCCGCTCGTCGCCGGGTATGTAAGACGAGATCACGTTGAGGGTGGTGGTCTTACCCGAACCGGTGCCTCCGGAGATGAGAATATTGAGCCGGCCCCGGACGCACGCCCTGAGGAAGTCGGCGACACGTTGGGTGATTGTCCCGAAGCTGATCAGATCCGCCTCCTGGAAGGGATCGACGGCGAACTTCCGGATGGTGAGGAAGGGCCCGCCAATGGCAAGCGGGTGGATGATGGCGTTCACCCGGGACCCGTCGGGAAGCCTGGCGTCGACCATCGGGGTGGCCTCGTCGACACGTCGGCCGATCTGTCCGACGATCTTGTCGATGATCCGGCGGAGATGGACCTCGTCGACAAACCGCACGTCTGATCGGATGATCTTGCCGGAGCGCTCGAAGTAGACGTCGTAGGGCCCGTTGGCCATCACCTCGGTGACCTCAGGGTCGTTGAGCAGAGGGTCGATCGGCCCGTAGCCGAGGACGTCGGATGCGATCTCGTTGAGCAGCGCCCGACGGTCCGCCGAGGTGAGGGGAAGACCTTGTTCCTGGTCGACTGCCCACTCCAGCATCTCGATGACCCGGAGACGCAACTCGGCGTCGGACATCCCCCGGTCGTAGAGGGTCGGGCCCAACTCCTCGACCACCTTGAAGTGGAGTCGCCCTCTCAGCTCGGATAAGGCGTCCGTCCGGGTGCCAGTGGAGTCGGTCGACTCGCTCTGTCGTGCAAGTGCGACTCTTTCAGATAGTGACGGCACTATTCACCCCTTCTCTCACTTTCGCCCAAACAGACCGGACTTGCCGGAATCCTCAGGAATCTTGCCTGCAATCAACTCGGCGGCCGACTCGAACCCCTTGGCCACCTTCGACTTGGGGTCGTTCTCCACCACCGGGCGCCCCTCGTTCACCGAGGCGGCCACCATGGCATCGGACGGGATCATGGCGGAGATCGACATCTTCAAGGCGCCCTCGATCTCCTTATTGTCCAATTTGGCTTTGGAGTTGCTCCGGTTCATGACCAACTTGACATTGCTGGTGCTGAACTTGAGGAGGCGGAGGGTCTCCAGGGCGAGCTTGGCGTTCTTCACCGAGGGGAGGTCCATGTCGACCAGCATCAGGATGTCGTCGGACCTCTCGATCAGGGAGAGTATGAGCTCGTCGAGCATCGATGCGGTGTCGACCACCACGTAGTCGTAGTTCTCCTTGAGCACGTCGAGCATCTGCATCAGCCCGGCGGTAGTGATGTCGTCGGCGAAGGCGGGTTCCAGGGGAGCAGCCAGCACCTTGAGCCCGCTCGGGTGCTCGGTGAGCAACGAGTCGAGAAGCTCGCCGTCGAGATGGTGCAGCTCGTGGGAGGCGTTGACCATGGTGAAACGGGGCTCGAGCTGGAGCACCAGGCACACGTCACCGAACTGGAGGTCGGCGTCGACCAATACCACCTTGGTATCGGGTATCCGGTTGAAGAGAAGGGCAATATTGGTGGAAAGCACGGTCTTCCCACTCCCGCCCTTGGCCGACATCACGGTGACGATCCTGCCCTGACCCGAACTTGGCTTGGAGTCGACCCCGGGGCTCGCCGTCTTCCTCTTGAGAACATCGTGAGCGAACTGCTCGATGGCTGCCTCGATCTTGGCCTCGTCGAGGGGCGCCTCGATCACGTCCGAGACACCCGCCCTCATGCCCTTCCTCAGGAGGTCGGCAGTGACCTCCTCGGCGATGAGCATGAGGACCAATGCCGGGTCGTGGTTGTGGAGGGACCTGATCTGGTCCATGGCATCGTCGTCTTTGAACGACGGGCCGAGCAGGACCATCTTGACCCCACCGGATTCGACCGTAGAACTGGCCTCCTCGATACTCCGGGCCACGGGGAGACGCCCGTCGAACAACTCCTTTGCCTTGGCGACGAAGTCGTCGTCCAGGTCAACGACCAGGAGATTGTTCTCTACCATCGTCATCGCAAAGTCCTCTTATGCACTCAGTTCCTGTTGTTGCTCAGTTGCCGAAAATCTGGTCGAGAAGGTCTCCACCGAACAGGTTGTCGATGATGACGCCATTGGTCTCGACCTCGATGAAGTCCGGGGGCACCAGAGTGAGCCACATCGACCCCTTCTCGAAGGCGTAGACGATCCGCTCTGCCTGCTCCGGAGTCACCTCGAGAGTGAATGTGGTGGGGTTGCCCTCGACGCCCTCGGTTTCGTCGGGGGTGGCGGAGACCTGACCGGTCTGGTCCTCGACGACCTCGGGACGGATGTCGCGGCCTACGGCCAGCACCGGGATCCCCTGGAGCACGAACCTGGTCAGTGAGACGGTGACGGTTTGCGTGTCCGGAGTCTCTTCGAATCCGTCGTCGGGGAGGGTGATAGCACCGGGCCCCCCGGGGATCTGGTCGAAGGCGATGTCGATGGTGATGATCATGTTGACGCGGTCACCAGCTTCGACGAAGCCGTTGACACCCTGGACGTTCCCGGTGGAAACGGTCAGCGCCTGCTTTCCGGAGGGGATCTGCTCGGCGAGGGGCTTGGTGAGAACCGAAAGGGCGACCCACCCGGTCTCGGTGAGAATGGTTCCACCGGCGATCGGGCCGGCAGCGATCTTCCCGGTGAGCACCTGGTTGAGCTTCTCCTCGCTGTCGAGCACACCCACCGGAACGTCGCCTATCTGATCGGTGCTCCTCTTGATCGGGCAGTTGGTGACCGCCGACAATGCAAGCGACTCGTCCTGGCAACGGCCATCGGACTGATAGCCGGAAAGAAGTATCGAGCCGTCGGCTCCCTCGGCGATGCCGCCGGGGCCCGCTCTGAACACAGTGACGGTCGCCTGGCCCGCCCTGGCCTCGTCCTCGACGTTCTGGAGGAAATTCCAGATCGCCCATGCTGCCAGTCCGGCCAGTATCAAGGCCACTAGAAGAACGATTGCTCTCCTACCCATTGAGTCCCCTTCGGTTGTCCCCTCGTTTAGCCGTCGACATTGCCGCGGCGGCCGCCTGAGGGCATAGTACCGGCGGAGCAGAGCCCGCCATAGGTATCAGGTCCATTTTCACACTCGATTGTCGGACCTGTAGGTCATAGTCTTGAGGATTTCGCCATGAAATCTATGGGATGGCTGACCTATATCGGACGGATCGGGAGGGGCCACCGGGGTCCGCCAAGCCGGAGTTCGGTGGAAGCCCGGCTCAGCGCCGGCCAATGCCCCGTTCCTTGAGCTCACGGAGAATCGCCTCGAGAGAGGCGTCGACCGGCATCGGCGGCTGCTCCTCGGCCTCGGCCCCGAACTCACGCTCGAACTCTCGCGGTTTGCGGGAAGGCTTGCGCTTGTCCTCGGCCTGCTCCTTGCGTTCTGTGTAGTCGGGAAGCGCCTGCTTTATAGAAAGCGACACGCGTCGCCGCTCGTCTTCCTTCTCGGTGATCTTCACATTGACCTTCTGGCCGATCGACAGCTCCAACTCGGGTGACTCGACCCGATGGATGGCTATCTCGGAGACATGGACCAGACCCTCGACCCCTTCGGCCACCGATACGAACGCCCCGAACGGGACCGTCTTGGTCACGGTGCCTTCGACCACGTCGCCGACTTCGTGCTCGCCGGCGAAAACGTCCCACGGGTCGTCACTGGTCTGGCGCATCGACAGCGAGATCCGCTCACGGTCCCGGTCGACTTCCAACACCTTGACCGTGACCTTGTCACCCACCTTGACCAATTCGCCGGGGTGGTTGACGTGCTGCCAGGAAAGCTCGGAGACATGTACCAGTCCGTCCATCCCACCGAGGTCGACGAACGCCCCGAAGTTGACCACGGAAGAGATCGTCCCCTCCCTGACTTCCCCTTCGGCGAGATTGTCCATGAACTCGGTCCGCTCCTCAGCGAGGGCGTCCTCGAGGTGGGCCCTTCGGGAGAGCACCACGTTGTTCCGGGCGCGATCGAGTTCGATCACCTTGGCGGTGATGGTCTCGCCGATGAAGGGATCGAGGTCACGGACCCGGCGCATGTCCACCAGGGAGGCGGGAAGAAATCCACGTAGGCCGATGTCGACGATCAGTCCACCCTTGACCACTTCGATCACGGTGCCTTCGACTGTGCCGTCCTGGTTGGCTATCTCTTGGATCTTCCCCCAGGCCCTCTCGTACATGGCGCGCTTCTTGGAGAGGATCATCCGGCCTTCGTCATCCTCCATGTCGAGGACGACTGCTTCGACTGTCTCTCCAACGCTGACCACTTCCTTGGGGTCGACGTTGTTCCTGATCGAGAGCTCGCGGGTCGGGATCAGACCCTCCGACTTGTACCCGACATCGACCATGGCGCCCTCGGCGTCGATGCTGACGATGGTTCCTTCAACGATGTCGCCTTCCCGGAACTGGAGGACGGTGGCTTCGATGGCGGCTTCGAAGTCGTCGGTGAAATCATCGGGAAGACTGGTGCGACGGGTCGGTTCGACGACGGCGGGAGGAGCTTCCGTCACCGGGGAGACCGGCTCGTCGCCGGGAGGGGCGTTTTCGGCCGGGACTCCCATATCCTCGGATGTGGTCTCGCCGCCGGCATCGGTGGCCTCGGAGGCTGTCTCTGCCTCGCCGACGATGGTCGGGGCGGTTTCCTCGACGGTTTCCTCGACGGTTTCTTCAACGGTCTCTTCGGACGACTCGTTCACTCCCCCGACATCGTCTGTGGCTACGGGGGCCTCGGGCGTCTCGGCGGTCTCCTCCTCGGGAGCGCCTACAGACGCGTTCTCTTGCTCGATTGACATGTGTGGGTGATTACCTCTCAGAAGTGTGCCCTGAACCGCGCCAGGCGATCAGGCGCTGGAAAGTGTACGCACCTCGCGCTCATACCGCCAAGAGGAAAACGGGCTGCACCGCCGAAGTGCCCGCCCGTGGCCGGGGAGGGAACCGCCAACCAGAGGTCTGGCACCCCCTGCACACCTGGCGGAACCG